>NZ_JBSFUB010000064.1:0-42878 GCF_053591575.1 Streptomyces altiplanensis
CCCCCTCAACACGGCCGACAACTGGCTGCACTTCGCCCTGGGCCTGGGCATGATCGCCCTCGGCGTCCTCCTCACCCGCCGCACCCACACCGGCGCCATGCGTTAGGACGGTCGCATGTCTCTCTCCATCGCTCAGCAAAGTGTCGAGCAGCTCGGCGGTCAGGCCAGCATCCTGGCGCGACAGCGCCGTGACCACGCCGAACTCGACCGCCTCATGAACCTCTACGCCTCCGGCGGCCGGCCACGGGAGGAGCGGCAGCAGACACTGAAGGACATCATCCAGCTGACCTTCAGCCACGCCTTCGCCGAGGAGACCGTGCTGTGGCCCGCCCTGCGGCGGCTCGCGCCCGACGGCGAGGAGCTGACCTCGCGGGTCGAGGAGGAACACCAGGAGATCAACGACCTCGTGGCCGACATCGAACGCACGGACCCGGACGATCCCCGCCACGACCACTTGACCGGCCGGGTCTTCGCCCTGATCCGGCAGGACATCCGGGACGAGGAGGACCTGCTCCTGCCGCGACTGCAGGAGGCCCTGGGGCACGACCCCGCGCGCCTGCGCCGTCTGGGCTCGGCCTGGGAGACCGTCCGCCGCACCGCTCCCACCCACCCGCATCCGGCGGTGCCGCGCCGGCCGCCCGGCAACGCCCTGGCCGGGGTCCCCCTGAGCGCGTTCGACCGCGCCCGCGACCTGTTGCCCACCGGTACCCGGGCATTCCGGGCATTCCGCGGCCGGAGGGTCGCGGCGGCGGTCGCGGCGCTTTTCGCCATGTGGCTCGTGGGCGTGTCGGTACGGCGGAAGCGCTGACACGCGGCGGCGCCGGCCGTGCCTCCCGGCGTCTGCCGGTTCCGTCCGCCAAGTCCACCGGGTCCGCCAAGTCCACCGGCGGGAAGCCGCGGGCCATGCCGCATCGGCGGCGCGGCATGGCCCGCGAGGCAGCTACTTCTCCTCGAAGTCGTCCCGGCTCACACCCGCCTCTTCCAGAGCCTCCCGAATCGTGCGGCCGGTCCCGCCCTCCGACTCCGGTCCGGCCTTGCTGGTGTCCTTGACGACTTCGTCGGTCGACTCCGTCTTCGGCCGGTTCTCCTCGGGCACAGTCATGGGCCATTTCCTCTCTGGGCGTCCGGTTGCCACAGCGGGCCGTGCGGCCGACCGGGAGGCCGGTCGCGCTTCTGTCCCCGGCTTCCTCACGACAAGAAGCCGACACTGCGGCACACCAGCCGCTTTTCCTCTTATATGCCGCCTAAACCCGATCTGCGGCGTAGCTCGGCCGAGCGGATGACTCACGGTTTCCCTCCCGGCGCCACGGGCCCTGGGCATCCATGCGTTCCTACCGTCGCCCCCTCGCCGACCGCACCGCACCGCACCGCTGCTGCTGAAGGGGTACGCCTGGCTTCCGGACCGGATGCGGCGTGCCGCAGGCCCCGTCGTCCGTGCCCGCGTGCTCGGGCGGCACGCGGTGGCTCTGCGTGGTCCGGAGGCGGTGCGGTTCTTCTGCGACGAACGCCACGTACGCCGCCACCAGGCCGTCCCGGAGCCGGTGCTCAGCACCCTCTTCGGCCATGGGGCGGTCCACACGCTGGACGGTGAGGCACACCGCGTCCGCAAGGCGATGTTCCTGTCGCTCCTCACGCCCCCCGCCCGTGTCGCCGACCTGGCCGAGCGGGTCACCGAGGTGTGGGACGAGGCGGTGGCGTCCTGGAGCGACCGGCCGGACGTGGTGCTGTTCGACGAGGCGGCGACAGTCCTCACCACCGGGGTGTGCCGCTGGGCCGGCGTACCGCTGGGCGGGCCGGGGGCGGAGCCCGTGGCCCGTGACCTGGTGGCGATGGTCGACGGCTTCGCCACCCCGGGACCGCGCCACTGGCGTGCCCGCAGCGCCCGCGGCCGGTGCGAGACCTGGCTGGCGGGCCTGGTGGACGACGTGCGCACCGGCGCCGCCACCGTTCCCGAGGGCTCGGTCGTCGACGTGGTGGCGCAGCACCGCGATGCCGACGGCCGGCTCCTCGACGCGCGTACCGCCGCGGTGGAGTTTGCTCAACGTCGTCCGGCCCACCACGGCGGTCGCCTGGTTCGTCGCCTTCGCCGCCCACGCCCTGCACCGCTGGCCCGACAACCGGAAACGGCTGCAGGCCGACGACGCGGCCTTCGCGGCGGCGTTCGTCCACGAAGTGCGCCGCTTCTACCCCTTCGCGCCGTTCACCGGGGGCCGGGCGGCCGCCGACCTGACCTGGCGGGGCGAAACCGTCCCCGCCGGAGGACTCGTCCTGCTCGACCTGTACGGGCAGAACCACGATCCCCAGCTGTGGGGCGACCCGTACACCTTCCGCCCCGAACGCTTCCTGGAACGCCCCGTGGAACGCGACGAACTGATCCCTCAGGGCGGCGGCGACCCGTCGACCGGACACAGGTGTCCCGGCGAAGGCGTCACCATCGCCCTGCTGGAAGCCCCCAGCGTCCGGCTGGCCCGCCTGGAGTACGACGTACCGCCCCAGGACCTGACCATCCCCCTGCGCCGCGTCCCGACCCGCCCGCGCAGCGGCTTCCGCATCACCGAGGTACGCCGCGCCGATATGTGACACCGGTCCGCACCGGCGGCGACCGGCTCGCGGACGCGGCAGACGGCACGCCCGTACCCCCGCTCCGGAGCGGCCGGCGCCCCTCGGGACCCACTGCCGAGCCGACGGCAGCCGTACGGAACGGTTCGTGATGCGCCGGAAGCCGTGTGCGGGCGGGCGGGGCCGTCGGTCTCGTACGGCGCGGGCGGGAAGACCGCGGAGCGCGGCCTCCGGGAATCCGAGCGGGCGCATCACCACGCGGTGGGCGTAATGTCCTTATACGGTGTTATTTTCCGCATGTTGAAAGGGCGGACTCATGAGGCATGAGGCTTCGCGGCATGCCCACAGGAGCCGTGGTCGCGTGCGACCGGGCAGGCGAACAGGGGAAACAGGGGAATAGGACATGGCTTCGCCGGAGGAGGAGGCCGGGGCGCCGGAAGTGCTGGACCGGCTGCTCTCCCGGGCGCTGCGCGAGACCGGGGCGTACGGCGGCGGGATCTACGTGCGGTCGGCGGACGGCCAGGTGCTCTCCGCCGCTGTGCTCGCCGGAGTGCCGTCCAACCTGGCGATGCCCTGGGCCAGGATCGGGATATCGGCCTCGGGCCCACTGGCCGAAGCGGTGCGGGAAGGCCGGCTGGTGTGGGTCGGGGCCGAGGGGGAGCTGGCCCGCCGCTACCCCCGCATCGGCCTCGCGCTGCCGTACTCGTTCGCCCTCGCGGCCGCTCCGGCACTCAGCGCGCAGCAGATCTGGGGCGGACTGCTGCTGCTGTGGCCGGGATCCCACCCCTCGGTGATCGAACGGGAGCGGCAACGGGCGATCCAGAAGGCCTGCGGATATGTCGGCGCGGCTCTGCGCCGCGCCGCCGAAAGCGGCCGTCCGGTCCTGCCGGGGGCCGGGCCGCGGATCATGCCGGTGCCGCGGCGGCGAACGGTCACCCAGGCCGAGGCGACGGCGGCGGTGGATTTCGCCGAGCGGCTCCCGGAGGGCGGCTGCGCGCTCGATCTCGACGGCAGGATCACGTTCATCACCCCCGTCGGCGCGGCGCTGGTCGGCAGTGACGTCCCGACCCTGCTGGGAGCACGCCCCTGGGAGACCCTGCCCTGGCTGGACGACCCCGTGTTCGAGGACCGCTACCGATCGGCGGTGATGAGCCGTCATCCCACGTCCTTCACCGTCCGGCGCCCGGACGGCCTGTGGCTGTCCTTCGAGCTCTATCCCGACGCCCGGGGCATCAGCGTCCGTATCGCCCGCTCCGGTGTCGCCGCGGGCGCGCAGGTCCCCACGCCCGCACCGACCGCGAACCCGCGGACGGAGACGGGGCCGACCCGCGCGGGGGTGCTGTACCAACTGGCCCACCTCGCCGCCGCGCTGACCGAGGCGCTCAGCGTGCCCGATGTGATCCGGCTGGTGGTCGGCCAGATCGCGCCCAGCTTCGGTGCCCAGGCCGTCGTACTGCTCGCCGCACAGGCGGGAAGGCTCCGCGTACGCGGTCATCACGGCTACAGCTCGCAGGAGGTGGCGCATTTCGACGGAGCGCCGCTGACACCGGACAGCCCCGGCGGACGCGTGGTGGCGACGGGTGAGCCGGCCTTCTTCGCCTCCCGCCGCGAACTCGGCGACGCCTTTCCCGGCTCCACGGCCGACGACGGCAACAACGCCTGGGCCTTTCTGCCCCTCCTCGCCTCGGGGCGCCCGATCGGCTGCTGCGTACTGGCCTATGCGCGTCCTCACGTCTTCGGGCACGACGAACGCGCCCTGCTGACGGCGTTCGGCGGGCTGGCCGCCCAGGCGCTGGACCGCGCCCATCTGTACGACACCAAGAGCGGACTCGCCCGCAGCCTGCAGGCGAGCCTGCTGCCCCAGACACTGCCGGAGCTCCCCGGCCTGCAGGCGGCGGCCCGTTACCTGCCCGCCACCCGCGGCATGGACGTCGGGGGAGACTTCTACGACCTGATCCGCCTCGACGACACCACGGCCGCCGCGGTCATCGGAGACGTCCAGGGGCACAGCGTCACCGCCGCCGCCCTGATGGGGCAGGTCCGTACCGCCGTGCGGGCCCACGCCATCGCCGGAGCGTCCCCCGACGACGTCCTCGCGCGGACCAACCGCCTCCTCACCGACCTGAACCCGGGGCTGTTCACCAGCTGCCTGTACGTCCAGCTCGACCTCGCCCGCCGGCGTGCGTGCCTCGCTACCGCGGGCCATCCGCTGCCGCTCCTGCGCCACCCGGGAGGGCGCATCGAAAGCCCCGCCCTGCCACCCGGGCTCCTCCTGGGCATCGATCCCGCAGCGGACTACCAGGCGGTCGATGTCGCCCTGCCGCCCGGCGCGGTCCTGGCCCTGTTCACCGACGGTCTGGTCGAAACACCGGGCACCGACATCGAGGACGCGACCGCGGACCTCGCCGAAGTCCTCAGTGCCGGGGACCACGACCTCGAAGCCCTCGCCGACGGCCTCGTGCGGCACGCACGGCCGTCGGGCGACCGCAGGGACGACACGGCCCTGTTCCTGCTGCGTCCGGCCCCGCCGTGACGGCGGAGCCCACCGGGCCCACCCCACGCCACCGGGCCCACCCCATGGGCGGATGAGTCCTGTGGGGCATATGTGGTACTGCGCGGGGAACCCGCAGACCACGGCGACCCATCGGTACCGCGACGGCGCAGCGCGGCGGAGGGTCCGACGGAACTGTCTGTGAGGAGAGACCGTGAGCGTCACTGCAGGGGCGGAGGAACTCGACACCGCCGATCCGAAGAGGGGGATCCTGCTGCCGGGAGTCCCTGCGGCCGGCCGGCCGACGGCCGTCACCGCGGATCCGCAGCACCCGGCCGGTAACCGCGGCGGTGCCGTATGTGCGGACTGAGCGGAGAGATCAGGTTCGACGGCGGGCGGCCCGACGTCGCCGCGGTCGAACGCATGACCGACCGGCTGGCGGCGCGCGGTCCCGACGGGCGGGGGATGTGGTCGCAGGGCGCGGTGGCCCTGGGGCATCGCCGACTGAAGATCATCGACCTGTCCGAGCGCGGGGCCCAGCCCATGACCGACATGCAGAGCGGGCTCACCGGCGTCTTCAACGGCTGTGTCTACAACTACCAGGAGCTCCGTAAGGAACTGGAGGGCCTCGGGCACCGCTTCTTCTCCACCTCGGACACGGAAGTGCTGCTCAAGGCCTACCGGCAGTGGGGCACCGACTGCGTCGAGCATCTCTTCGGGATGTTCGCTTTCGCCATCGCCGAGCACGACACCGGCCGCCTGGTGCTGGCCCGCGACCGCCTGGGCATCAAGCCGCTGTACCTGACCGAGGGGGCGGACCGCATGCGATTCGCCTCGTCCCTGCCGGCGCTGCTCGCGGGCGGCGCGGTGGACACCTCCCTCGACCCGGTGGCGGTGCACCAGTACCTGAGCTGGCACGCCACGGTGGCCGCGCCGCGGACCGTGCTCGCCGGGGTGCGCAAGCTCCCCCCGGCCACCGTGCGGGTCGTGGAGCGGGACGGCCGGTACCGGGAGCACTGCTACTGGCAGCCGTCGTACACCCGCAGGTCCGCGTACGCCGGCATGGACGCGGCCGACTGGCGGGACGCGGTGCTGGACGCGCTCCGCACGGCCGTGCGCCGCCGGATGGTCGCGGACGTGCCGGTGGGTGTACTGCTGTCGGGCGGCCTGGACTCGAGCCTGATCGTGGCCCTGCTGGCCGAAGAGGGGCAGACCGGCCTGTCGACCTTCAGCGTGGGATTCGAGTCGGAGAACGGTGAGGAGGGCGACGAGTTCAGCTACTCGGACCTCGTGGCGAAGCGGTTCGCCACGGACCACCACCAGCTCATGATCCCCTCCGACCGGGTGTCGAACGGGCTGGGCGGGGCGATAGAGGCCATGAGCGAGCCCATGGTCAGCCACGACACGGTCGCCTTCCACATGCTGTCGGAGCAGGTCGCCAAGGAACTCAGCGTCGTCCAGAGCGGACAGGGCGCGGACGAGGTCTTCGCCGGCTACCACTGGTATCCGGCGATGGCCGCCGTCGGGCGTGAGCAGGAGCCCGCGACGTACGCCGACGTGTACTTCGACCGGCCGCACGCCGATCTGGCCCGGATGCTCCAGCCGCACATGCTGGTGGACCACGACGCCTCCGGCGACTTCGTCCGGGCCCACATGGCGGTCGACGGCGCCGAGACCGCACTCGACGCGGCGCTCCGGCTGGACGTCCACGTCATGATGGTCGACGACCCGGTCAAGCGTGTGGACAACATGACCATGGACTGGGGCCTGGAAGCCCGGGTGCCGTTCCTCGACCACGAACTGGTCGAACTGGCCGCCGCGTGCCCGCCGGAGCTGAAGCTCGCGCAGGAGGGCAAGGGAGTGCTGAAGGACGCCGGCCGTCAGGTGCTGCCCCGCGAAGTCGTCGACCGCCCCAAGGGGTACTTCCCGGTCCCGGCGATCCGGCACATGGCCGGGCCGGTACTCGAACGCGTGCGTGAAGCCCTGTCCGCTCCCGAAGCCCGGCAGAGAGGCGTCTTCCGCGAGTCGTACGTCGCCGAACTCCTGGCAGCGCCCGACGCGCACCGGACCAAGCGCGGAGCCAACGCCCTGTGGCAGGTAGCTTTGCTGGAGATATGGCTGCAGACGCACGGAATCAGGTGATCGGCGAGCGGCGGCTGCGGGAGCCGGGAAAGGCTCCCCCTTCGTCCGCCCCCTTCGCGACCACGTTCCCGGGCACCCCGGGCCGGTTCTCGCCGGGCCGCGCTCCGGCCGCCGCGTCGGCCCCCGCGGCGGTGCTCCTGCCGGACGCACCGGGAACCCGGGACACTCCGACCCCCCTGGCGGTCCACGGCTGCTGGTACCCGTCGGCGGACCCGACGGGCGGGCAGGTGGCCTTCATCTGCGACCGGACCGGTGTACCGCAGCTGTGGGCCGCGGCTGCCGACGGCAGCGCCGCCCACCTCCTGGACGCCGATCCGGACCCGGTGACGGAGGTCTCCTGGTCACCCGACGGCCACTGGATCGCGTACACCACCGCTCCGGGAGGCGGTGAGCACACCCGTGTGCTGTGCGTACGCCCCGACGGCACCGGCCGCCGGATGCTCGCCGGCGCCGAGCAGGGCCAGTTCGCCCAGCTGGGCTGCTGGGCGCGCGACGGCTCGGCTCTGGCCGTCACCGTCGCCGAACCGGCCGCCGTGGACGCGGTGGCCGCCGTGGCCGCGGAGCCCGGCACGGCCGGTCACACACACGGCGAATTCCGCGCCGACGCGCAGCTCGCGGCACTGCCCGCGGGCTGGGCCGACCGGGACGGCCACGCCACCCTGCTCGGCGGCGGGAACCGGGACCACGCGGGGCCCGGTCCGCACCCGGGGACGGCCGCGCCGGCCGCCGGGGGCCCCGCGGGCGGCGAGGTGACGAGCGGCGGGCTGGCCGCGTACCTCGTCGATCCCTTGGGGGTGGGCTCGCCCGTCCTGCTGGCCACCGAGGCCGGCGCCGCCACCCTGCGGGTGTGCGACATCAGCGCCGACGGCCGCTTCGCGCTCCTGCGCCGTGGCCCACGAGGACGGCGTGAGGCGATGGTGGTGCGCACCACCGACGCGCGGACGACGTGCGTGGTACTGGTGGCCGACGGCGATCCGTGGATCGGCCGGTTCTCGCCCGACCGGCGCACACTGTGGCTGCGCAGCGACGCCGACCGTGAGTTCCCGGCCCTCATGAGCGTCACGCTGGGAGCCGGCGGCGAGCGTCTCGGCCTCGGTGTGGTGGCCGAGCGGGACGCCGCGGGCCTTGAACTGCTGACCGTCTCCGACGACGGAGGGTCGGCCGTCCTCGCCTGGAACGTGCACGGCGCGAGCGAGCTGGAAGTCGTCACCCTCCCCGCCGCGGGGCAGGGCAGCGGCGCGTCCCCGCCGCAGGCCGTCGCCGTACCGCTGCCGCACGAGGTGGTGACGCGCATCTCCTCCAGCGGGCCGAGCGGCATGTTTCTCGCCCTCTCCGGCTCCCAGCGCCGGCCGGGCGTGTGGCGGATTCCCGACGGCGCGTCCCCTCTGCCCCCTGTGCGCACGGGCTGGTCGGCGCGTGACGAGGACGCCGTACCACCGGGCCGCCCGCCGGTGCGTCCCCGGCCGGTGCGCCTGCGCGCCCGCGACGGTCTGCCGCTCGGCGGCTGGTACTACCGGGCGGCGGACCGCGACACCGGCGGGCCGGCACCCTGCGTGATCCACCTGCACGGCGGGCCGGAGGAGCAGGAGCGGCCGGTCTTCAATCCGCTCTACCACGAGCTGCTCGGCCGCGGGCTGGACGTCTTCGCGCCCGATGTCCGGGGTTCGTCGGGCTGGGGCCGCTCCTTCGTGGACGCGGACCTGGGCACCGGGCGGTTCGCGGCGATCGACGACGTCGCCGACTGCGCCGCGCACATCGTCGCCGTCGGGCTCGCCGATCCCACACGGCTGGCGGTGATGGGACGTTCGTACGGCGGCTACCTGGTGCTCGCGTCCCTGGTGTGGCACCCGGACCTGTTCCGTACCGGCGTCGCTGTCTGCGGCATGTCGGACTTCGCGACCTTCTTCGCCGGGACCGAACCGTGGATCGCGGAGTCGGCCGCTGCCAAGTACGGCCATCCCGAACACGACCGGGAACTCCTGCACGCACTGTCCCCCATGAGCCGCATCGACGCGCTGCGGGTTCCGCTGCTGGCGGTCCACGGTGAGCACGACACGAACGTCCCGCCCGGTGAGTCGGAGCAGGTGGTACGAGCGGCACGCGAGCACGGCGTCCCCTCGGAGCTGCTGCTGTTGAGGAACGAGGGGCACGATTTCTTGCGGGCGGACAACCGGCGGCTGTTCCGTCGCGCCGCCGCCGACTGGATGGAACGCCACCTCAACGGCTGAGCGGTTCAGGCCCGGCCGGTCACGGCGTGGTGCTCTGCGTGGTGATCAGTTGGACCAGGGAGGGTAGGCCTTCGGCGAGTGCGCGGCGTTGCTGGTCGGCGGGGGTGCCCTGCCGCAGCAGGCGATGGACCAGGGAGCCGACCTGCCGGGCGTCTCCGGCCTCCTCCAGGGCGGGGGCGATGTGCTCCATCAGCAGATACACCACATCGCCCGCGCTGCGCAGGGTGCCGTCGGGGGCGACCAGGGACCCGCTCATGCCGTGCCGGGCGGCGTGCCAGTTCGCGCCGTGCAGCAGTTCCGGCGCGCACCGGGGCACCGGCGCACCGGCCTTCTCGTCACGGATGGCGGTCGCCACCAGCCCGCGGACGATCCCGGCGAACATCACCGCGTCGTCGGCCCGCAGCTGCACGTCCATGCACCGCACCTCGATGGTGGGATACCGGCCGGACAGCCGCGCCTGCCAGTAGAGCTGCCCCGTGTCCGTGATGATCCCCGAGGCCAGCAGCCCCTGGACACGCCGCTCGTGATCGGCGAGATCCTCGAAGTACGGCGGCGGCCCGCTCACCGGCCACCGGCCGAAGATCAGGGTGCGCCAGCTCGCGAACCCGGTGTCGTGCCCGTCCCACAGCGGCGAGTTCGCCGACATCGCCACCAGCACCGGCAGCCACACCCTCACCCGGTTCAGCACGGCCACCCCCGTCTGCGGATCGGGCACCGCCGCATGCACGTGCATCCCGTTGATCAGCTGCTCCGCGACCAGCTGCGGCGCCTGGGACTCCATCGCCAGATACCGCGGCTGACGGCTCACCGGAACCGGCGCCGCCCGCCGGAACGGCGCCGTCGCACAGGTCGCCAGCCGGCACCCCAACTCCTCGGCCGCGGCACCGACCGCATGCCGCAGACGCAGCAGATGACCCCCCACCTCCTCCAGGTCCGTACACACCGGAGTGGCGACCTCCACCTGCGCCTGCAACAGCTCGGCCTGCACCTCCCGCCGCTCCACCACCGGCTCCAGCCCCGACGACCCGCGCACCTCCTCGGCCAGCGGCACCGGCAGCCCCGACCCCGGATCGAGCAGCAGATACTCCTCCTCGACACCCACAGTGATCATGTTCCGTGACTACCCCCAACCACCCCCCCACGAACCAGGGGGAGAAGCGGCCCGGAGGCCACAAGGTGTCCCCGGTTCCTGCGGGTTCCTCCGGGGCGGATCGCTGACCGCGTCACGGTTGCGTCACGGTGGTGTGTGCGGTCGGCCGCGGGGCACACCTACTTCGGGACGGGCGGTCCCGGACCGGGGTCGGTGGACCCCGGCCTCAGGGAGGTCGAACCGCCCTCCCACCATCCGTTGGCGAGCGGGAAGGCGGAAACGTTCATGCTGATGGCCCACTCAACAGTCCTCCACGAGCTTGTGTCGCGATACGAAGCCCTGCGTACTGCCACAGAGGAATCGTCCGCCACGGCTGAGCTGAAACGCCGGCTGGAGGACGCGGCCTACACGCTGTGTGTCATCACCGGAACGCGCCACCCCGACCAGGCACTGGCCGTGGCCCGTGCACGGCTGGCCGCCACGGACGACTGACCCGCCCCGTCCCGGTGCGGAGCGGGGCAGCCGGAACCCGGCGGCCGGCCGGCCGCGGCTGTGGACCGGTCAGCGATGCGGCCGGGCCCGGCGTCCCGTGCGCGAGCCCCGGTAGGCCGCTTCCCTCAGCCCGCTCAGACGTGGTGTGGGGTGCAGACGCGGCAAGTGGTTGAGGTACGGGTCGTAGGCCGGGACTGCGTCCGGTGGAGCGCCCTGCGTCGAGTGGGTCGTCAGTGTCGCGAAGCGCCGCCACGGTTCGCGGGGCCCCGCGGCGCACAGCTCGAACGAGAGGGGAGTGTGCCGCAGGGCGGTGCGCAGTGCGTCGAGGTCGCTGCGTACGGCGGGCGCGTCGGCCGAGGGGGCGGCTGCCAGCACACGCGGGCGGTCGCCGACCTGGTAGGCGAGGAGCGTGGAGTAGGGACCGGCCAGCGCGTGGCGCCTGGGCAGCGGCACGTGCCGCGTCCACCGGCCGCCACCGCTGGTGGTGAACAGCAGATCCAGCGGCCGGCCCGGTCCGCCGGCATCGACGACGCGGACGGCGAGACCCAGGCCGTCCGGCAGCCGTCCGGGGAGCCCGGCGGCCCGTGACCACCGCACCAGCGCCGGATACCGGCCCGGCCGGTCGAGCCACGGCTCGCCCCACCACTGTTCATTCGCGTGCACTTCCAGGGTTGCGGCGCACGTCACCCCGTGAGGGTGGAGCGCCGGCCCCTTCCGCAGCGCGGCAACCCAGCGGGCCACGGCCCATGGCCAGGGCCGGGGGCCGCCCCTGTCGTGTGTCGCCGTCCGTTGCGTGCGGCTGCTCATCGCGGCTCGCCTTCGATGCTCTTCGAGGAAACCGGTGCCACCGGTCCGGCCTGCCGCTCGTTCGCTCAGCAGTGCCAGGGCAGCGGGGCCATGGCACGCTGCCACATGCCCTCCGCCTGCTGCCCGGGGCGCTGCTGCTCACCGTGCAGCGCGTTGAGGACGATCAGACCGCCGGTCAGGGCGGGCACCGCCCACTGCATGCACATCAAGCGGTGATCCACCTTCTCCATGTCGGCCGGGTGCCTGGAGACCCTGTGCCCGTCTTCGGTTTCGGGCCGGGGCGAGGATGCCGACTCCACCTTTTTGCCCAGCACGCGGGCGTAGGCGGTGGCGGCCAGAGCCGCGCCGGTGAGGACGGTCTTGGCCAGAGTGGAGGCTGCCACCCCTTGTTGACCGGCGACCCTGGCGGCGTTGGCCGACAGCAGGCCACTGCCGCCGACCAGGTGCACGGCGATCGCGGCTGCGTTGACGGGCGTCCATTTCGACCAGCCGGAACTGGCGATGCGGGCGGTGGTCGCTTCGGTGCCGCCCTCGTCCCTGGCCGCGCCGTTCAGCCCGACCGCTCCCATGAGCGCGCCGCCGAACCAGGCTGCCAGGCCCACGTCGTGAAGGCTGCGCAGGACGGTGTTGCGTTCCGACATGGGACGGCTCCTTCGAAGTGCTTCGGATGTCGCCGGTGCGCGACCCTTCACTCACCGTGCGGTCAGGGCGCCGTCCGCCACCACTGCAGGTGGTCCGAACGGGCTGCCGGAGGCGAGGAAGGCCGGGGACAGCCGGGAGGGGGGCCGGCCGCGGGCGCCGGGGGCCGTGTGCTGGGTGCCGCCCTGCCTCCGGTCCGCCGCCGGGCCCGTACGGGGTCCCGGGCCGGCCATGGGCATCACTCGCGGTCCTCATCCGGGGCGCGGGGGCGGCGCCCTGCGAGCGGTGTCACGTCAGCGAGACGGCGAGCACCGCCGAGAGGACCGTGCACACGGCGACGGCGAGTATCACCGTCCGCGCCGGCCCCGCCAGCCGGCCGACCGCGGACCTCGGCCACGCGCCCGGCGCCGTGCGGCGGGTCGGCAACCCGGACGTACTCGGCCCGGCTGCCCCGGTGACGTGCGCGTTCCGGCTTTCGGCCTTACGCATCCGCGCACACTGCACGCAGCTTTCCCGTGCGTGCAGCGGCGAGTCGGGCCGGTACGCGCCGCGCGGCGGAGGATTGGGCACCGTGACCGGCTTGCTCCTGAAAAGCTCCATACTCGTTCCAACGCCCGGCCCGACCACCGGAAGTGCCCGGGGACCGTTCCGCAATCGCGCTGTCACCGAGCCGTTAAAGGCCTACAAACGGATCCGGCCGCCGGGATCTGATTTTCTGAACAGGCCCGTGTATCAGGAGGGCCGGGGGAGTTCGGGATCCTGGCCCCGCCACGTGCGATGCGGTGAGCGAGAACCCGCGGTGCGACGGCAGTGACCTGCACGGCCTTGCCCTGGACGGGGTGCTCACCGCACTCCCGCATACATGCCGGAAATTCTTCATATCTCATGGGTTTTCTCTTTTCCCGCACCCTTCCACTACGAGGTGACGAAAGGAAAGTGTGATCTGAGCCATTGGTGCAACGGGCGGCATATGCCCACCATGGGAACGATCCCGCCAGGAATCTGCCTACAGCGAAGAGTGATCCCTATGAGCAAGCAGCATGTACACGTCCGTCTCAATCGGGGCATGGAAGTCTCGGAAGAGGGTGAACTGGTCGAGCGGTTCGGTTGCCGGTGCGGAGCGGCCTGGACCAAGACGTACCGAGCCGAGAGCCCGGAGGCGGAGTGAGGCCGGGCCTCCGGGCCCGGGGTGCCGCGCCTGCCTGCCGCGCCTTCTCGCCGCTGCCCCCGGTGGCCGCCGACTGTGATCCGGCGTCGCCGTCCATGTCCTTTGCCGGGATGCCGGACGGTTCCGCCGCACGCCGGTAAACCTCCGGCGCCTCGTGTTCCTTCTGTTGGTCTACGCCCGGTGGCCCTTTCGGCCGTCAGGGGCTCTGATGGACAACGGACCGGTCCTCCTCCCCACCATGAAGAAAGGCACGCCGATGTACGAGATGCGCGCCGCGCCCACCGTGGACAGAGGCGAACTGGTCTGGCATGTCATTGCCAAGGACGCGCCCGCCAGCACTCTTTGCGGAAGCCGCCTCGCTCCACCCCTCGCCGCCACGCACAGCGAGGCGATCGCCGAACGCTACTGCGACCCCTGTATGACCGCGTTCAGCTCGGCGATGCAGAGCGACGCACACTGACCGGCCGGACTGCCGGCGGAGAGAAGGTCTGTGGGTGCATCCGCCGACCGCCCCCGAGGGAGCGGTCTGCGGATGTCCATTGCCGGGGCGGCTGCCGGCCGCCCGCGCCGGCCGGCCCGGTGGTGACGGCTTTCATGGTGATCGCATTCATGCGCAATCCATTACTGGTGCTGCTACTGATGATGCCGTCCAAGTGAACGATCGGTTACTTGTTCACCACTTTGAATTCGGATCCTTACCCCATTGCGGTGCAGGTGGGGATTCCGCGTCGCGGTGCATAGCGGTGCGGGCACTGCTCGGGTACGGTCGGTGTCATAGCAGTCGTGGTTCCGAACCCTGTTCGCCTGTGATCGGCGATCACAGTATTTTGTGCTGTTCAGAGTCTTCATGGGCCCGGCGATCACCTCCGGGTGCCGTGCTGTGCGGTATCCGCCCCTTTGATTCCAGGAGACCGGTATGGCTACGGGCACCGTGAAGTGGTTCAACAGTGAGAAGGGTTTCGGCTTCATCGAGCAGGACGGCGGCGGGCCCGACGTCTTCGCTCACTACTCGAACATTGCCGCCCAGGGCTTTCGTGAGCTCCAGGAGGGGCAGAGGGTGTCCTTCGACGTCACGCAAGGCCAGAAGGGCCCGCAGGCGGAGAACATCGTTCCGGAATAGCGGAGTGGGCCTGCCGGGGACGACGGCGCAGTAGGCGCACAGAAGCGCGGCAGGCCGCATATCAAGTGACAAGGGTGATCCCTTCGCGCTCCGGGTGCCCGCCTCGCGGGTACCCGGAGCGGCCGGGCCGGGCGCCGATTCGGGTGCCCGGCCCGGCGTGCTGTCAGCCCCGGACTGTCCCGGTGCAGAGGGGGCCGGCCCGGACCGCCTCGGTCGCGGCCCGCGCACAGAGGGCACGAACGGCTCCGGCAGGGCGGTGACGGGCCGTCACGGCCGGCTCGCACATGTGTCCTCCTCTCCGTCGGCCACGTGCACGGCGTGCACGGACTCGGCCCGGTCCCTGCCGATACGTTCGAGGGACGGACGGAAGCCGACGACATTCGGCGCCGTACGTCCACCGCGAGGGCTGCAAGGGGATTCGAGGAGTTCGAGGCCACCGTGGCTTCCTATGAGGAGGTCGTCGAGTTCCGCCGCATGTACGCCGCCCCGGCTGCTTCATCCACGCCGCCGTCCGGCGTCGGGGTCCCGCCGTACCTCGAACCCGCCGTGGCCGTCGAACCGCACCTCCAGCACGGTGTCGAACCCGTCCGACAGCGACGGCTTGCGCAGCCGCTTGAGCGTGGCGTGGACGCCCACGTCGGGGACGCGGTCTCGCCCCTCCCGCGCCGCGTTGCGCCGGAGCGAGCCCGGAACGTCCGGGGGGAACCAGTACGCCGTCACCGTCGCCCCCAGGGCGTGGCCCAGGGCCACCAGGGGCTCCCACTCCTGCGGCGACGGGTTGGTGTTGTCGACCGCCACCGACTCCCCGGCGGTCAGCGCCTCTTCCACCAGACGCATCTGCCGCTGCTGCTTGTTCCGCGCGGCGCGCGGAAACAGGTCCTTGCTCACCACTGCGTAACGGCCGGCGAGGCGCTGCTCGTAGAAGGTGGACTTCCCCGAAGCCTGCAGTCCGACGAGTACGGCCATGTCCAATCCCGCGCTGCCCGAGGGTTTCTGCACCGGCACCTCCTCATCGACACGGAACAGCCCCGGCGCCACCGGGCCGGTTCCCCTCCTCCGTCCCGAGCACTCGACCGCTGCGCCGCGGCGGTGACCGGACGATACGGGCCGGCTCCTGCGGCGCGCAGTGGTTCAGCGCATGTCCGGCGCCGGGTAATTCCGCCGGCCGGCCCTGCGGGAGCAGCCCGGTGACTTCCCCGGCCCAGGTGTGCGGCGCGGTCGGGTCCCGGGCACCGCGGGCCACCACGACAGACGTACGCAGCGGGGAAACCTGCGCGCCACCGGGCCGTGCGGTGCGTACGCGAACGTCCGCGCGCGGTCCGGGAGGCCCCGGACCGGTGTCATCCGCTCGGACGGCGGTCACGGAAGAGGCGTGGGAGGGGGCGGCGTCCGCCTGTCACTGATCCTCCTCGCGCGCTTTCCCGTCTCGCCGGCCGGACCCGGCCCGGCAGTCGTCAGCACGTGCGCGTGGCTGTGACCGGCACGCACCACGGTGTCAGGCAAGCACTCCGGCACGGTCCTCTTCAGAGGTCACCTTGTAGCCGGGGACAGAGGGCCAGCGGACCGTCAGTACGACGGATTCTTCCTCCGCGTACCAGGAGTGGTCGACGCCCCGGCCCCACACGACGTAGTCCCCCTGCTCGGCCAGCACGACACTGCGCCCAGGAAGTTCCACACGGAAGCGGCCGCTGACGAGGACCAGCAGAGCCGTACGTTCCTCACCGGTCACCCACTGCGCCCGTTCGTCGCCCTGCGGGTGGACGCCCCATTTGATCTCGACGGCCTCGCTGTGCCGAGGGTCGGAGACGTCCTTGAAGTGCCCGAGCAGCCATCCCCGGTCCAGTGGCGCGTCCTTGCCCGCATTGCCCACGTACACGCTGTCGTTCATGGCTTCGGAAGGTACCACCCGCTCCCACCGGTGACGCAGGCGTACGGTTTCCGCGCGTATCGGTCCTGTGCGGGGCAGCCGGGCCGGCCGCGGCCGGCAACGAGTGGCTGCGGGAAAAGCGCTAGCCGGTCTCGACGAGCCCGGCGAGATTCGCCAGTGCCATCCGCGTACCGGTCTCGTTGTCGGCGGCCGGAATGCTGTCGGGAATTCCTTCGTGCACGATGAGGACGTCAGTGCCGCCGTCTGCCTCGGTAAGCGTTGTGGTCAGCGTCATCTCGCCGCCGAGTTCGGGATCTGCCGTCTCGAACTCGAACACCTCGACCACTTGCTCGTCCGGTACGAGCTTCACGAAGCGGCCGTGGTACGTGTCGGTTCGCGCCGTCGACTTTCCGGTTCCGTTCGGCGCGTCGTATGTGAGCGAGATTCGGAACGAGCCGCCTTCACGGGCATCGAACTCATGCACGTGGCTGCTCATGCCCGGTGGAACTCTCCACTTCGCGATCGCGGCCGCATCGAGAAGCGCCCGGTAGACAGCGGGACGGGGGGCACTCACACGACGGGAGATCCGAGTCGAATACACGTATGCAGATTATGGCTCGTGCCCCCCGGGCGCTCCGGTTCGGGAGGCGCCTTACTCTGCGTTCTTCTCCTTGATACGCACCGTTTCTTTCCGGACCTCGGCCTGGGTGGCGCGTTCCCGCTCCAGCCACTCGGGGCGGTCCTTCTTCAGCGCGTCGATCTGCTCCGTGGTGAGGGCTTCCGTGACTCCGCCACGTGCGAGACCCGAGATGGAGACGCCCAGCTTCGCCGCGACCACCGGCCGGGGGTGCGGGCCGTTGCGGCGCAGCTCCAGCAGCCACTCGGGCGGATCGGCCTGCAGCGCGTTCAACTCGGTGCGTGAGACGACACCCTCCTGGAACTCGGCGGGGGTGGCCTCGAGGTACACACCCAGCTTCTTCGCCGCGGTCGCGGGCTTCATTGTCTGGGTGTTCTGGTGCGACGTCATGGTGTCAAGGGTATCGAGCATGTGCGCTACCTCCGACCACGGCCGGTAACCTGGGGGAGTGACAGGCTCGGAAGTACCTCCTTCGTTTCGGCTCGCCTACGTCCCCGGGGTGACGCCCACGAAGTGGGTGCGGATCTGGAACGAGCGGCTGCCCGGAGTCCCGCTGACCCTCGTCGCGGTGTCCGCCGCCGAAGCGCCCGACGCGTTGCGTGACGGCGGTGCCGACGCGGGCTTCCTGCGGCTGCCGGTCGACCGGACGGATCTCAGCGCGATCCCCCTCTACACCGAGACGACGGTGGTCGTGATCCCGAAGGATCACGTCGTGGCGGCGGTCGACGAGGTGTCCGCCGAGGACCTGGCCGACGAGATCGTGCTGCATCCCCTCGACGACACCCTCGAATGGGAGCACCCGCCGGGACAGCCCGCGAAGGAGCGCCCCGCCACGACGGAGGACGCCGTCGAACTGGTGGCGGCAGGAGTGGGTCTGCTCGTCGTCCCGCAGTCCCTCGCCCGCCTGCACCACCGCAGGGACCTCACGTACCGGCCGGTCTCGGACGTCCCCGAGTCGCGCATCGCGTTGTCGTGGCCGCAGGACGAGACCACCGAACTGGTGGAGCAGTTCATCGGAATCGTCCGGGGGCGGACCGTCAACAGTTCACGGGGCCGCCCCCCGGCCCCGGCACAGTCGAAGGGCAGGAGCCCCGAGGCGGGCGGCGCACAGCGGAAGCCCGCAGCAGGCAAGGCGGCCGGCAGGACGGCCGGGAAGAACCCGCGGAGCGGTTCCGCGCGGAGCGGTCCCGGCGGCCCCAAGGGCGGCAAGCGCGGCAAACCTCGCCGTCGGTCGTAGCCCCGGTTCGGCCGGGCCGGCGGATACGCGAGGGTTCGGGCCGGCCGGCAGCGGAGAGCCGCGAGGCACCGGTTGCCGCCTCAGTCGTGGTCGACACGCTCGCGCACGATCGTGCCGCCCGCCGCGTCGATGTCGAACGTGGTCTTGTTCCAGTCGTCGGTGGTCACGACATCGACGGACCAGATGAGGGCCCCGCCGTCGCTGTCGTCAAGCTTGACGGAGCTGACCGTGCCACTCTTCTTCTCCGTGGCGGTTCTGGCCGCCTGCTCCCAGTTCCGCTCGGCCCCGGCCAGCCGATCGGCCAGTTCGCGTTTGTCGTCGGCGTCCTGGTCGGCCTCCGCACCGGACCGGGTCACCCTGCCCGAGACGGCGTCGACGCGGACGCCGTGGGCGGTGCCGTCCTCCGCGGCGACCTCGGCGATCCACTGCGGACCGTTCTTCAGCTCGATCCCGGCCAGCTTGCCTCCCGGAACCTCCCCCACCGCCGTACGGGCGGCCCTGTCGTAGCTGATCCTGGCGGACGGGAGCAGGGCCTTGCGCTCGGCCTGGTCCTCGGTGAGCCCCCCGGTGTCCGACGGGCTGTCGGTCCGCGCCGGACTCGGCGCCGTCGTGTTCCCGGTGGCGGCGCCGGGGGAGGGCTCCCCTCCACCGCCGTTGTCGTCCCCGCACCCGCTCATCAGTACCGCCGAGGCGGCGACAGCGCACAGGGCGGCCCCGGCCCGGCCCCATCGGTGGCGTGAGATGCCGGTCCTCACGCGGCTGGACTCGAAGTTCATACCGGCACCCCTAGCCGTCAAGCCGCGCCGACATGCTCTCCGGCGCCAAGGATCACTCCACTGCCCGGCCCCTGGCCGGCGCGCGTTCCCGGCCGGCGGCCCTCCCGGCGGCCGCCGCGCGGCCGCGGGTCAGCCGTCGGCGTGGTAGACGTCCAGCCGTCCGCACATCCCGAACCTTCCGCGGGCCGCGGGGCCTTCGGCGCGTACGACCGCCTGCGCGAGGTACCCGCAGTCGCCGTCGTCCAGCCGGCCGAGCTGGATCCCCGTGGCGTCGGCCGCGGCCGCGGCGCCGTCCTGCCACCGCTCGCGCCAGTCCCCGGTCAGCGGTCCGACCAGCGCGGCCGCCGCCCGGTGGAACGCGGCGAGCGGCCCGGGGTCGCCGGCGCCGGCCGCCTCGCGGAGCGCCGCGAACCCCTCGACGGCCAGGTCACGGCGTACCCGGGCCGCGTGTGCCAGCTCTTCCTCGGTGCCGTCCGCGGGCAGCGTTGCGGCGGCCCGGTACGCCGCAGGGTCGGCCAGCAGCCTCGGGGGGAGGGTGAGCACCGCGTCGCCCGCCTCGGGCAGGCCGCGGTTCTGCATGAGTACGACGATGGTCAGGCCGCCGTCGTTGACGAGCCGGTGAACGGTGCCGGGCGTGAACCACACGAGCGCTCCCTCGGCGAGGGGCGTCTGCCGGAAGCCGGACGCGGTGAGCGTCTGCACCGAGCCCCGGCCGCCGGTCACCAGGTAACCCTCGGAGCAGGTGAGGTGGAGGTGGGGGGTGCCGCCGCGCAGCCCGTCGGCGGCCGGCCAGTCGTACACCCGCAGCAGTGAGACACCGACACCGCCGGGAAGTCCTTCGTATCCGGTCACCACGGAAGCTCCTCGGTAAGCGCTTTCCCCACCGCAACCTAGGGGTGTGTGCGACCGCGGTCAAGGGTGCGCCCGCGCCGGCTTCCCGGCTGCCGGGGGAGCGCGTCGAGCCCTTGTGCGAGAAGCCGCTCGCCCGACGGGCGACGACACCTGACGCCGCAACAGCCCGGGGCGAACCGGAACTGACGGTTCGCCACTTATTCTGCGCGCATGACCACCGAGCCGACGCAGCAGCCCCGACACCCCCAGCAGCTTCAGCCGATGCCTTCCGACTGGCAGCGTGCCCTCGCTGTCGTGGCGCATCCGGACGATCTCGAGTACGGGTGCGCCGGAGCCGTGGCGGGATGGACCGACGGCGGCCGCGAAGTGACGTACCTGCTCGCCACCCGGGGCGAGGCCGGGATCGACACCCTGGAGCCGGACAAGTGCGGCCCGCTGCGGGAACGGGAGCAGCGGGCCAGTGCGGCGGTGGTGGGGGTCACCACGGTGGAGTTCCTGGACTACGCGGACGGCGTGATCGAGTACGGGACCGGACTGCGCCGGGACATCGCCGCCGCCATCCGCAGGCACCGCCCCGAACTCGTCATCACTCTCAATCACCGCGACACCTGGGGCGGCGTCGCTTGGAACACGCCCGACCACCGGGCGGTGGGCCGGGCCACCCTGGACGCGGCGGGCGACGCCGGGAACCGCTGGATCTTTCCCGAGCTCACCACCCAGGGGCTCGCGCCCTGGGACGGGGTGCGGTGGGTCGCCGTCGCGGGTTCGGCGACGCCCACCCACGCCGTGGACGCGGAGCCCGGACTGGAGCGCTCCGTGCTGTCCCTGCTCGAACACCGGGCTTACATCGAGGCGTTGACGGACGAGGACCCCGAGACGTACTGCCGCACGTTCCTCACCCAGAACGCGCAGCGCGCGGCGGAGCGCTTCGGCGGGAAGCCCGCGGTCACCTTCGAGGTCTTCAGCCGCTGAGCCCCGGTGGGGCGTACGCCGCGAAGGCGGCTGCGGGCACCGCGTCGGCCTCGGACGTGCCGGGCGGCAGCGTCGCGGGGCCGATACCGCTATCCGGCTCAAAGATGAACGGTCACGGGCGGCTTGCGAAATCGTCTGGATGAGACGTGCGCGCCATTGACAGCCTGTCAGGCCCCGGGAGGATTCTGTGGCGTTGTGATGCGTGATTGCCCACAGTTTTCGCCGGGACCCCTGGAGGACGTGTGACGCTCCGCCTGCGCCCGCTCGCCATGCTCGCTGCCGCTCTCGCCCTGGTGGCCGGAGTTCCGGCCGTCGGGGCGGCCGCCGACCCGGCAGCCGCCGGTCCGACGGCCGCCACCCCCTCGGCCACCGAACCGCCGGGCGGCAGCGCCCGAAGAACCGCCCCCGTCATCACCCCGACACCGCAGGACCTCCAAGAGCGCGACGACCGGGCCACCATCACTCCGACGGTGACGGTCGTCGCGGGCGCCAAGGCCGACGCCGCCGCGCTCGATGTGACCCGGCAGGCGCTCCTCGACGCCGGCGCGCACCAGGTCGTACGAGGCGAACGCCCCGTCAAGAGCCGGCTCACCGTCTACGTCGGCGGCCCGGGGGAGACCCCGCAGACCGCTGAGGCGCTCGCCGACCTCGGCATCGAGGGCCCCGGCGACCTCCCCGCGGAGGGGTACGTCCTGGGCATCGGAGAGCGCCGTGTCGCGCTCTCCGGCAAGGACGCGGCCGGTACGTACTACGCGGCCCAGTCGCTGCGCCTGCTGCTCCCCGAGCGCGGCGGACCCGGCGCGAAGGTCGCGGGTGTCGAGGTCCGGGACTGGCCCACCACCGCCGTCCGCGGCGTCATCGAGGGCTTCTACGGCATCCCGTGGACCCATGCCGCCCGTCTCGACCAGCTCGACTTCTACGGCGAGCACAAGATGAACATCTACGTCTACTCGCCCAAGGACGACCCGTACCTGCGCGAGAGGTGGCGCGAGCCCTACCCCGCCACCCAGCTCGCGAAGATCGAGGAGCTCGTCGACCGGGCCCGCGCCCGGCACGTGGAGTTCACCTACGCGCTGTCGCCCGGGCTGAGCGTCTGCTACAGCTCCGAGGCCGACATCAAGGCGCTGACCGACAAGTTCGAGACGGTCTGGGACCTCGGTGTCCGCACCTACGCCGTGCCGCTCGACGACATCAGCTACACCAGGTGGAACTGCCAGGCCGACCAGGACAGGTGGGGGACGGGAGCGGCCGCCGCGGGCGCCGCCCAGGCGTACCTCCTCAACCGGGTCAACCAGGACTTCATCGCCGCCCACCCGGGCGCCGCGCCGCTCCAGATGGTGCCGACGGAGTACTACAACGTCACCCCGTCCCCGTACAAGAAGGCGCTCGCCGAGCAGCTCGACGACGACGTGGTGGTCGAGTGGACCGGCGTCGGCGTCATCGCGCCGGTGATCACGGTGGCGCAGGCGAGGGCCGCGCGTGACGTCTTCGCGCACCCGATCCTGCTCTGGGACAACTACCCGGTGAACGACTACGTCACCAACCGGCTGCTGCTCGGCCCCTACAACGGCCGGGAGGAGGGGATGCCCGCGGAGCTCGGCTCCGGCATCACCGCCAACCCGATGAACCAGGCGTACGCCTCGAAGATCCCGCTGATCACCGTCGCCGACTACATGTGGAACGACGCGGCCTACGATCCTCGCGATTCGTGGAGGACGGCGATCTCCGAGTACGCGGGCGGCGACGCGAAGACGGAGAAGGCCCTGCGGGTCTTCTCCGACGTCAACTACAGCTCCCGCATCAACGCCCAGCAGGCCCCCGACCTGGCCGCCGCGATCGAGCGGTTCTGGGAGTCCGGGGACGAGCGCGGACTGGACGGCGCGCTGGCGGACCTCCAGAAGTCACCGGACGTCCTGCGCGACCGCCTCCCCGAGCAGGAGTTCGTCGACGACAGCGAGCCGTGGCTCGACGCCGCCGAGGCGTGGGGCGTCGCGACGCGCGCCGCGCTGCGGCTGGTCGCACTGGCCCGGGACGGAGACGGCGAGCGCGCCTGGGAACAGCGGCAGCGGCTGCCCGGGCTCGTCGCCGCGGCGAAGTCCTTCACGTACACCGATCTGGAAGGGCGCAAGATCCCGGTGGTCGTGGGCGAAGGAGTGCTCGACAAGTTCACCGAGGACGCGGCCGCCGAGCACGACCGGCTGCTCGGTGTCACCGGCGGCACCAGGGGTCTGACCAACCTGCCCGCCTACCAGGGCAACGTGATCGCCCGGATGGTCGACGGCGACGACAGCACGTTCTTCTGGAGCAGCCGCGCCACCGCCGCCGGTGACCAGGTGACGGTCGACCTGCGCAAGGAGCGCGAGATCGGCCGTGTCTCGCTCGCCATGGGCAAGCCGGGCAGCGCGAACGACTACATGCGCCAAGGAGTGCTGGAGTACTCGTCCGACGGCACGTCCTGGAAACAGCTCGCGGCGTTCTCCGGCCGGCCGGTCGTGACGGCGACGGCCCCGGCCGGCACCGAGGCCCGTTACGTGCGGGCGCGGGCCACGGCGGGGCAGACGAACTGGCTCGTCGTACGGGAGTTCGCCGTGGAGACCGAGGACGCGGCCGTGACCGGCGGACCGCCGGCGGCGGCCGGCAGCAGCCTGCGCGCGGCGGCCGACGGAGACGTCGGCAGCGTCTACCGCGCGGCGCGCGCACCCGAGCCGGGCGAGGCGCTCCAGGTGGACCTGGGCGGGGCGCGGACGACGACGTCCGTGACGGTCCTCCAGCCGGAGGGCAACTCCGCGCAGGCCGCTGTGCAGGTACGCGAGGCCGACGGCGCCTGGCGCACGGTCGGCCGGGTCGACGGCGGTTACGAGGAGTTCCCCGCGGACTACGAACGGGTCTCGGCCGTACGCCTGCTCTGGGGCGGGGGCGGGAGCGCGCCACAGGTCGCCGAGGTGATCGTGCGGTAGGGAACGCGGTGGTGAGGAGGCCCCCGGGCAGCCGGCCCGGGGCCTCCTCGTGTCTGCCCGTCCGGTGGCTGTGCCCGCCGTCGCCTGACATTGCTTTGCCCTCCCTTTGTTCTTGGGGGTGGGGCCTGCGCCCCGCCCGGAACACCTGATCGTCCGACCGGAGAAGGAGCCGCGGTCCGGCAACGGGTGAGCCTCCCGGTACGAGCCGTTTCATTTCCGTCCCGTCGAACCGTGGGGCGGAGGTGACACGGTGACCGAAGTCCTCCTCCTCGCCCTCGGACTCACTCCGGCGTGCGCGGTGAGCGCCCTGAAGGCCGCCAAGCACCTCACCTTCCAGCTCTCGGGCGCCCGGCTGGGCATCACCGTGACCTCTCTCTGGTCGTCGGCATGCTCGCCGAGCCGTCCCTGGCCGCGCTGGCGCAGCACTTCGCCCGCGAGGGCGCGACCGAGCAGGACTCCGTCGAACTGGTCGAGCCGGAGGGCGAGGTCGCCTCCGTCCTCACCGACGACGAACTCGTCCGCCTGGTCAAGGACTCCAGTGAGGCAGGGCTGCCGGTCACCGGACCGGGCGGCGAGGTGCTGGGCCACCTGCACATCGAGGACGTGCTCGGCGGCACCGAGCGCACCCGGCCGTTCCCGCGCACCGCGCCGTCTCCGCTTGACAAACTCGTTTGCCGATCCTGCAATGTCCTCATGGATGAAGAGAAGGACCTGGACGGCGTACTGAACGGTGTGGGCGCGCGCCTGCGCAAACTGCGCAAGGAGCGCGGAGCCACCCTGGCCGCACTCTCCGAGGCGACCGGGATCTCGGTGAGCACCTTGTCCCGGCTGGAGTCCGGCGGCCGGAAACCGAGCCTGGAACTGCTGCTGCCGATCGCCCGCGCCCACCAGGTGCCGCTCGACGAGCTGGTGGGCGCGCCTCCGGTCGGGGACCCCCGGGTGCGGACGAAACCGATCGAGCGGGACGGGCAGACGTATCTGCCGCTGACCCGGCAGCCCGGCGGCCTCCAGGCGTTCAAGGTGGTCTACCGGCAGGGGCGCAAGGACCCCGAGCCGCGCACGCACGAGGGCTATGAGTGGCTGTACGTCCTGTCGGGCAGGCTGCGGGTGGTGCTGGGTCCGCACGATCTGGAGATCGGCTCCGGTGAGGCGGTGGAGTTCGACACGCGGGTGCCGCACTGGTTCGGCCCGGCGGGGGAGGGGCCCGTGGAGGTCCTGAGTCTCTTCGGCCCCCAGGGGGAGCGGATGCACGTGCGGGCCAGGCCGAAGTAGGGGTGATGGCGCCGCAGCTGTTCCCATCGGGGCAAGCGACCGCTTAGTATGCGCCGAGCGCGGTACTGCCTACGGTGTGTGGAGGATCTCGGATGCAGGCATGGCGAGTGCACGAGAACGGCGAGCCGGGCGAGGTGATGCGCCTCGACGAGGTCGGCACACCCACGCCGGGCGAAGGGCAGCTCCTGCTGAAGGTGCGCGCCGCGAACATCAACTTCCCCGACGCCCTGCTCTGCCGCGGCCAGTACCAGGTGCGGCCGCCCCTGCCCTTCACCCCGGGCGTCGAGATCTGCGGCGAGACGGAGGACGGCCGCCGCGTGATCGCCACTCCGGCGCTGCCGCACGGCGGTTTCGCCGAGTACGTCGTCGTCGACGCGGCCGGCGTGCTGCCCGCACCCGAAGCGCTGGACGACGCCGAGGCGGCCGCCCTGCACATCGGTTACCAGACGGGCTGGTTCGGGCTGCACCGCCGGGCGCACCTCAAGGCGGGGGAGACCCTGCTGGTGCACGCGGCGGCGGGCGGCGTCGGCAGCGCCGCCGTACAGCTCGGCAAGGCGGCCGGAGCCACCGTCATCGGTGTCGTCGGCGGTCCCGAAAAGGCCCGTACCGCCCGGGAGCTGGGCTGCGACCTGGTCATCGACCGGCACGGCGAGGACATCGTCGCCAAGGTCAAGGAAGCCACCGGCGGGCGCGGCGCCGACGTCGTCTACGACCCGGTGGGCGGCGACGCGTACGCCAAGTCGGTGAAGTGCGTCGCCTTCGAGGGCCGCATCGTCGTGGTCGGCTTCGCGAGCGGCTCGATCCCCTCGCCGGGGCTCAACCACGCCCTGGTGAAGAACTACTCGATCGTCGGCCTGCACTGGGGCCTCTACAACACCATGGACCCGGCCGCGGTCCTCGCCTGCCACCAGGAGCTCACCAAGCTGGCCGCCGAGGGCGCCATCAGGCCCCTGGTCAGCGAGCGCGTGGCCATGAAGCACGCGGCGGACGCGGTCCAGCGCGTCGCGGACGGCACGACCACGGGACGCGTGGTCGTCGTACCGGAGGGAACGGCCCGATGACCGACGCAGCCGAAGTGCGGAGCCTGGTCCAGGAATTGCTCGCCGCGCACCCGCCGGCCACCACGGACCGTACGGACTTCCTCAAAGCCCGCTTCGACGCCGGACTCGCCTGGGTGCACTACCCCGTGGGCCTCGGCGGACTCGGCGCGCCCCGCTCCCTCCAGGCCGTCGTGGACGCGGAGCTGGCGGCGGCCGGCGCGCCCGACAACGACCCGCGGCGCATCGGCATCGGCCTCGGCATGGCCGCGCCGACCATCCTGCGCTTCGGTACGGACGAGCAGAAGCAGAGCCTGCTGCGGCCCCTGTGGGTCGGCGAGGAGGTGTGGTGCCAGCTGTTCAGCGAGCCGGGCGCGGGCTCCGACCTCGCGGCGCTCGGCACGCGCGCGGTGCGGGACGGCGACGAATGGGTCGTCGACGGGCAGAAGGTGTGGACGTCCAGCGCCCACGTGGCCCGCTGGGCGATCCTCATCGCCCGTACGGACCCGGACCTGCCCAAGCACCAGGGCATCACGTACTTCGTGTGCGACATGACCGATCCCGGGGTCGAGGTCAGGCCGCTGCGCCAGATCACCGGCGAGGCGGAGTTCAACGAGGTCTTCCTCACCGGCGTACGCATTCCCGACAGCCGGCGCCTCGGCGCCGTCGGCGAGGGCTGGAAGGTCGCGCAGACCACCCTCATGAACGAGCGCGTCTCGATCGGCGGCTCCCGCATCCCGCGCGAGGGCGGCATGATCGGCCCGGTCGCCAGGACCTGGCGCGAACGCCCCGGACTGCGCACCCACGACCTGCACCAGCGCCTGCTCGGTCTCTGGGTCGAGGCCGAGGTCGCACGCCTGGCCGGCGAGCGGCTGCGCCAGCAGCTCGTCGCGGGCCAGCCGGGCCCCGAGGGCTCGGCCATGAAGCTGGCCTTCGCCCGCCTCAACCAGGAGATCAGCGGCCTGGAGGTGGAACTGCGCGGCGAGGAAGGGCTGCTGTACGACGACTGGACCATGCGCCGTCCCGAACTCGTCGACTTCACCGGCCGCGAGGCCGGTTACCGCTACCTGCGCTCCAAGGGCAACAGCATCGAAGGCGGTACGAGCGAGGTACTGCTCAACATCGTCGCGGAACGTGTACTCGGCCTGCCGTCCGAGCCGCGCAGCGACAAGGACATCGCCTGGAAGGACCTGGCCCGATGACTGACCTGCTGTACTCCGAGGCAGAGGACGACCTGCGCGCCGCCGTACGCTCCCTCCTCGCCGACCGCTGTGACCACGCGGCCGTCCTCACCCGCGCGGAGTCGGACACGCCGTACGACCCGCGGCTGTGGGGATCGCTGGCCACCGAAATGGGCCTGGCGGGGCTCCTCGTGCCCGAGAAGCTCGGCGGCCAGGGCGCCACCCACCGCGAGGCCGCGGTGGTGCTGGAGGAGCTGGGCCGCAGCGTCGCCCCGACGCCGTACCTCACCGGAGCGGTCATCGCCGCCGAGACCCTGCTGGGGTGCGACACCGAGGACGGGGCGGTCGGGGAGCTCCTCGGCGCGCTCGCCGGCGGCGGTACGGTCGTGGCACTCGCCGTCCCGCTGTCCGCCGCTCCCGGGAGCGGACTCTCCGGCACGGTGCGGGCGGACGGTGACGGCTCGCTCGGCGGACGCGTCACCGGCGTCGCGGACGCGGCCGCCGCCGCGGTCCTGCTCGTACCGGCCGAGGACGGGCTGTACGCGGTGGAGACGGGGGCGCCCGGCGTCACCGTCGAGACGCTGACCCCGCTCGACCTGACCCGGCCGCTCGCCACCGTCACCCTCGACGGGGCCCGCGGCCGCCGCCTCGCCGGATCGGCCGATGCTCCGGTGCGGCGCGGGCTGCTCGCCGGGGCCGGGCTGCTCGCCTCCGAGCAGCTGGGGCTCGCCGAGTGGTGTCTGGAGGAGGCCGTCCGCTACACGCGCGACCGCAAGCAGTTCAACCGCCCGGTCGGTTCCTTCCAGGCGCTCAAGCACCGCATGGCGCAGCTGTGGCTCGAGGTCGTCTCGGCGCGGGCCGCCGCCCGCAACGCCGCCGACGCCCTGGCCACCGGCAGCGCGGACGCGCCCCTCGCGGTGGCGATCGCGCAGGCGTACTGCTCACGGGTCGCGGTGCACGCGGCCGAGGAGTGCGTACAACTGCACGGCGGTATCGGCATGACCTGGGAACACCCCGCCCATCTGTACCTCAAGCGGGCCAAGGCGGACTCGATCGCGCTGGGCGCGCCCGGCCGGCACACGGAGGCGGTGGCGCAGCTCGTCGGCCTGCCCGCGCCCGAGTAGCGCGGGACCCTGCCCCGGTAAGGGGCAGTGGATCCCGCACCCCTTTACATACGGTTTAATTGCGATCGGTTCGCAATAACTGTTGATCTTTATTAGGGGTGTGGAGAGCCATGCTGTCCCGATCGATACGTGGGGCGGCCGCCGCGACGCTGGCCGGAACACTGGCCATCACCGCGGCGGCCTGCTCGAAGCCGGGCGAGTCCGGGACCGGCTCCGGATCCGGCGGTTCCAAGGACTCCGCGGTCGTCGGCATCGCGTACGAGCCCGAGACGCTCAGCCCGCTCCTCGGCTACGGCAAGGACGGCAACTCCAAGATCTTCGACGGGCTGCTCACCTTCGACGCCGAGATGAAGCTCCGGCCGGCGCTCGCCGCCGAGCTGCCCGAAGTCGCCGACGACGGCCGCACGTACACGTACACCCTGCGCCAGGGCGTGAAGTTCAGCGACGGCAAGCCCTTCACGTCGAAGGACGTGGTCTTCACCTACAAGACCATTCTCGACAAGAAGACCAACAACGCCTCCAAGACCGAACTCGACGCGGTCGAGGACGTCCGGGCCGACGGTGACCACAAGGTCGTCTTCACGCTCAAGTACCCGTACGCGCCGTTCGCCGAGCGCACCGTCCTTCCGATCGCTCCCGAGCACGTCGCGGGCCGGCAGGACGTCAACAGCGGCTCCTTCACGACGAAGCCGGTCGGCACGGGGCCGTACGTCCTCACCGGCTGGTCCAAGGGCGAGAAGCTCAGCTTCAAGGCCAACCCCGGTTACTGGGGCGGCGCGCCGAAGGTGAAGAAGTTCACCATGGCGATCATCAAGGACGACGACGTGCGCGCCACGCGGCTGCGCACCGGCGACCTCGACGGCGCCATCCTGCCGCCCAACCTCGCCAAGACCTTCAAGGACGAGGCCGGCCGGACGACGTACGCCGCCAAGTCCTTCGACTACCGCACCGTGACCCTGCCGACCCACAACAAGGTCACGGGCGACACCGGCGTACGGCGGGCCCTCGACGTGGCCGTCGACCGCCAGGCCATGGTCGACAAGATCCTCGAAGGCGCGGGCAAGCCGGCCTACGGCCCCGTCCCGACGGACAGTCCCTGGTTCGCCAAGGGCACCGAGCGCACCCACGACCTCGCGAAGGCGAAGAAGATCCTCGACGAGGCGGGCTGGAAGCCCGGCGCCGACGGCATCCGCGTCAAGGACGGCGTACGCGCCCAGTTCCCGCTCTGGTACCTGTCCGGCGACAAGCTCCGCCAGGACCACGCCCTCGCCTACGCGTCCGACGCGAAGAAGGCCGGCATCGACATCAAGACCCAGGCCGGCACCTGGGAGGTCATCATGCCGCGCATGAAGCACGACGCGGTGCTCGCGGGCGGCGGCGCGCCCGGCGACCCCGACTTCGACCAGTACACGCTCCTCCAGTCCTCGCTGGCGGGCGACGCCTTCAACAACATGGCCCAGTACGACAACCCGGCCGTCGACAAGGCGCTCAGGACCGGCCGCGAGAGCGGCGAGAAGGCCGACCGCAAGGCCGCGTACGACACCATCCAGCGCGAGCTCGTGAAGAACCCCGGCTACACCTTCCTCACCCACATCGACCACCTGTACGTCGTGGACGACCAGTGGTCCGGGCTGACGACGCAGATCGAGCCGCACGACCACGGCCTGGCCTCCGGACCGTGGTGGAACGTCGAGGACTGGAAGCCGAAGAAGTGACACACCCGAGCCGGAAGCTCCCCTGGGGGCCGATGGCGAGGATGGCGGGGCGGCGGCTCCTGTTCGCCGCCCCCATCCTGCTGGTGGTGACCTTCGGCGTCTTCGCCGTCGCCGCCGCCTCGCCCTTCGACCCCGTCAAGGCATACGCGGGCACCGCGGGCCTCACCGCCTCGCAGGAGAACCTCGACCAGCTCCGCGCCAACCTCGGCGTCGACCAGCCGCTCGTCGAACGCTGGTGGCACTGGCTGACCTCGGCGGTCACCGGGGACCTCGGCGACTCCAGCGTGATGCGCCAGCCCGTCACCGACGTCATCGCCGAACGCCTCGGCTGGTCGGTGCTGCTCGCCGTCACCGCGTTCCTCGTCGCGATCCTGCTCGGCACGTCGCTGGGCGTACTGGCCGCGCGGCGGCAGGGCGGCTGGCTGGACCGGGCCGTCAGCTCGGCGGCGTACACCCTGGAAGCGGCGCCCGCCTTCTGGCTGGGCCTGCTCGCCATGTGGTTCTTCGCGCTCAGGCTGGGCGTGCTGCCGGCCGGCGGTCTGACCGACACCGACAGCGACGTGATCACGTTCGGGCAGGTCGTCACGCACCTGGTGCTGCCGGCGGCCGTTCTCGGTGTTTCGCAGCTTCCCTGGTTCTTCCTCTACGTACGCCAGGGCGTCGCCGACGCGCTGGAGGAGGATCCCGTACGCGGGGCCCGCGCGCGAGGGCTCAGCGACCGCACCGTGCTGCTCGGACACGCCCTGCGCTCCGGCATGCTGCCGACGCTCACCCTCATCGGCTCGCGCGTGCCCGAACTCATCACCGGTGCGCTGCTCGTCGAGACGGTCTTCAGCTGGCCGGGCATCGCGGCGGCGACCGTGCAGGCGGCGACCTCGGTGGACTTCCCGCTGCTGGCGGCGCTGACGGTGCTCGCCACGGCGGCGGTGCTGGCCGGGAACCTGCTCTCCGACCTGTTGTACGGACTCGCGGACCCGAGGGTGGGCTTCGATGGCTGAGCTCGCTTCCGGACCCGTTTCCGAGCCCGCGGTGTGGCGCTCGCACGGGCGCACCCGCCGCTCGACGCGCACGGCCCGGGTCCGTACCTCCGCCGTGATCGTGGTGGCGGTGGTGCTCGCCGTTCTCGTCGTACCGCCGCTGGCCAATCTCGACCAGCAGGCCGTCGACTTGTCGATGAAGCTCCAGCCGCCGTCCTTGGCCCACCCTTTCGGGACGGACGACGTCGGGCGCGACCTGTTGCTGCGCTGCGTGTACGGACTGCGCGTCTCCCTCATGGTCGGCCTGGTCGCGGCGCTCGTCGCCACGTTCATCGGTACGGCGGTGGGGGCGGCGGCCGCGGCGTTCGGCGGCTGGACGGACCGTGTGGTGATGCGGCTCGTCGACACCTTCTCCTCCATCCCGCACCTGCTGCTGGGCATCTTCATCGTCGCGATGTTCCGGCCGGGGGTGTGGCCGGTGATCGTGTCGGTGGCCCTGACGCACTGGCTGTCCACCGCCCGCATCGTCCGCTCCGAAGTGCTCTCGCTGCGCTCGCGCCCGTACATCGACGCGGCGGTCTCGGGCGGCGCGTCGCGGTGGCGGGTCGCGGTGCGGCATCTGCTGCCGGGCGTATTGCCGCAGGCGGGGCTCGCGGCGGTCCTGATGGTCCCGCACGCGATGTGGCACGAGTCGGCGCTCTCGTTCCTGGGCCTCGGCCTGCCGACGCACCAGGCGAGCCTGGGCAACCTGGTCCAGTCGGCCCGCAGCTCGCTGCTGGCCGGTGACTGGTGGCCGACGCTCTTCCCCGGTCTCCTCCTGATCATCCCGACCCTCGCCATCGCGGGCCTGGCCGGTTCCTGGCGGGAACGGATCAACCCGCGTCGCCGATCGGAGCTGATGCTGTGACACCGCCCCAGAACGCGAAGCCGGTTCCCACGGCCGCGCAGACTCCGGCCGCGGCCGGCCCGCACGGCGCCGAAGCGGTTTCGGAGCGTTCCCCCGCGGCGCCCCCCTCTGTTCCGGGGAACGTCCGCCCCTCCGTTCCGGGGGACGTCCGCGACGCGGCCCCCTCCGCCTCGGACACCGGCACGGGAAGCGACGCGGAAGCGGACCGTCCCGCGCGGCGCCGGACGCCCCTGCTGTCCGTGCGAGGGCTCTCCGTACGGTTCCGGATGCGCGGAGGGCGGCACATCGCCGCCGTCGCCGGCGCCGACTTCGACCTCGCGCAGGGGGAGTGCCTGGCCCTCGTCGGTGAGAGCGGCTGCGGCAAGTCCGTGCTCGCCTCCGCGCTGCTCGGACTGCTCCCCGGCAACGCCCAGACCGCGGGATCCGCGCTCCTGGGAGACGTCGACCTGCTCGCCGCCGGCGAACGCACCCTGGCGCGTACGGTGCGGGGACGCCGGGTCGGACTCGTACCGCAGAGTCCCGCCGCGCACCTCACGCCCGTACGGACCGTCGGAGCGCAGCTCGAAGAGACGCTGCGCGAGCTGACCGGCACGCGGAAGCAGGACGTGCGCGCGGCGGCCCGCGCGGCGGCCGGGCGGGCCGCGTTCCCGGCGGACCACCTCGACCGCTACCCGCACGAACTGTCCGGCGGACTCGCGCAGCGCGCCGCGACCGCCCTCGCCCTCGTCGGCGACGCGCCCCTGCTGCTCGCGGACGAGCCGACCACCGGCCTCGACCGGGACCTCGTCGACCGCACCGTCGACGAGCTCCGCCGGCACGTCGACGACGGCCACGCGCTGCTGATGATCACCCATGACCTTGCGGCCGCCGAGCGCATCGCCGACCGCGTCGCCGTGATGTACGCGGGACGCATCGTGGAACTCGCCGACGCCGCGCGGTTCTTCCGGGGGACCGGCCCCCGGCACCCGTACGCCCGGGGCCTGCTGAACGCCCTTCCGGAGCGCGCGTTCACGCCGGTCCCCGGCATGCCGCCCGAGCTCGGAGACCTGCCCCCGGGGTGCGCCTTCGCCGCCCGCTGCGCGTACGCCACCGAAGCCTGCGCCCTGCGGCCGGACTTCGCGGACGGCGTCGCCTGCCACCACCCGCCGGTCCAGGAGAGTGCCCGTGCTTGAACTCGAAGCGATCACCGCAGGCTACGAGCGCGGGAAGCCCGTCGTACGGGACGCCCGCCTCACCGTCGGGCCCGGCGAGGCGGTCGGCCTGCTCGGGCCGAGCGGCTGCGGCAAGTCGACGCTCGCCCGGGTCGCCGCCCTGCTCCACCGCCCCGACGCCGGCACCGTCACCCTCGACGGCCGCACGGTCACCGGCTGGCGCCACCGCGCCCCGCGCGAACAGCGCACGGCGATCGGCGTGGTCTTCCAGCAGCCCCGGTTGTCCGCCGACCCCCGCCTGCGCCTGCGCGACCTGATCGCGGAACCGCTGCGCGCCACCGGGCGGCGCGACGAAGCGGCCACCGCCGTCGGCGAGTTGGCCCAGGCCGTGGGGCTCGGTGACGACCTCCTCACCCGGCGCCCGCACGAGGTGAGCGACGGCCAGCTGCAACGTGCCTGCCTGGCCCGCGCCCTGGTGCTGCGCCCGCGCTGGCTGGTCTGCGACGAGATGACGGCGATGCTGGACGCGTCGACGACGGCGGCCCTGGTCGCGGTGGTCGAGCAGTACCGGCGCGAACACGGCGCCGGCCTGCTGGCCGTCGGCCACGACCGTGTCCTCCTGGAGCGCTGGTGCGACCGCACGGTCCGCTGGGAGGACGTCGCCGCGGCGGTCTGAACCGGGGGCGACGATCGGCCGAACTCCTGTAGTGGGCCTGCCCATTGAGGCTGTACGGGGCGGATACTCGCCGGAGTCACCGACGCCCCGTACACCTCCGGAGGCACCATGGCCGTCATCGCGCCCACCCGCCGCAGAGTCGTCACCACCCTCACCGCCGCTCTCGCGGGAGCCGTCGCCGTACCCTCGTACGCCCGAGCGGCCGAGCGGAAGCCCGGCCACGGGCCCCTGCGCCGCGCGCACGCGCACAACGACTACGAGCACCCGCGCCCCCTCCTGGACGCCCTTTCCCACGGCTTCACGAGCGTGGAGGCGGACATCCACCTCGTCGACGGACAGCTCCTCGTCGCCCATGACCCGGTCGGCCTCGACCCGTCGCGCACCCTCGAATCGCTCTACCTGGCCCCCCTGGCGGCCAGGGTCGGGGCCAACCACGGTTCCGTGTACCGCGGACACCGCCGTCCCGTGCAACTGCTGATCGACATCAAGACCGACGGGGCCGCCACCTATCCCGAACTCCACCGCCAGCTGCGCCGGTACCGCCGGATGCTGAGCACGTACGCGTACGGCCGCGTCCGCCTCGGCGCGGTGACCCCCGTCGTCTCCGGCCACCGCGCCGCCCGCGCCCCGATGGAGGCGCAGCGCGTGCGCCACGCCTTCTACGACGGACGCCTCGACGACCTGGACGGCCCCGGTGCCGCGGGCCCGGCCCCCGCCTCCTTCATCCCGCTGATCAGCAGCAACTGGACGCACAGCTTCACCTGGCAGGGCACCGGCCCGTTCCCCGCGGCCGAACGCGCGAAGCTGCACGCCGTCGTCTCCACCGCCCACCGGCGCGGGCAGCGCGTCCGTTTCTGGGCCACCCCCGATCTGCCGGGGCCGGCGCGGGACGCCGTCTGGAGCGAACTGCTCGCCGCCGGCGTGGACCACCTCAACACCGACGACCTCGCGGGCCTGGAGCGTTTCCTCCGCACGTACGACGCGTAGTCGGCCATCACCGCCAGTCAACACCCGTACGGCGGACGTGTCTTCCGCCCGAATGGACCCTCCGCTGCGCCAGACTGACGGCCGAATGCCGCAATTCAGGCGCGGCGGAGGAGGTTGGCCATGGCCATTTCGATCTCGTTGGTGCTGTTTCTGCTGATTCTCGCGGTGATCTTCCTGCGCAACGGGGGACTGAAGGTCTCGCACGCCCTGGTCTGCGCCCTGCTCGGCTTCTTCCTGGCCGGTACGAGCGTGGGGCCGACCATCCAGAACGGGATCGCCGCCACCGCCGAAGTGGTCGGCGGCCTCAGGCCCTGACCGCCGCCCACACGTCACCGGGCCTGGTCGGGCCTGCGGCTGAGCGCCCCCGGCCACCAGGAGGTGCGGCCGATGTCGCGGACCAGGGCCGGAACGAGCAGGGAGCGGACGACGAGGGTGTCGAGCAGGACGCCGAAGGCGACGATGAAGGCGATCTGCAGCAGGAAGGCCAGGGGGATGACGCCGAGCGCGGCGAAGGTGGCCGCGAGGACGACGCCCGCGGAGGTGATGACGCCACCGGTGGCGGTCAGTCCGCGCAGAACGCCTTCGCGGGTGCCGTGCCGCAGCGATTCCTCGCGGACCCGGGACATCAGGAAGATGTTGTAGTCCACCCCCAGGGCCACCAGGAACACGAACCCGTAGAGCGGAACGGAGGAGTCGGTGCCGCCGAAGCCGAGCAGCTGCTGGAAGACCAGCGAGGAAACGCCCAGGGTGGCAAGGAAGTTCAGGGCCACCGTCGTGACGAGCAGGACGGGCATCAGCAGCGACCGCAGCAGGCCGACCAGGATGACCAGGATGATCGCGAGCACCACCGGCACGATGAGGGAGCGGTCGTGCTCCGCCGTGCGCTGGGTGTCGTACCGCTGGGCGGTGTAGCCGCCGACCAGGGCGTCGGAGTCCGGCACGGCGCGTACGGCGTCGCGCAGCCGCACGACGGTCTCCTTGGCGGCTTCGGTGTCCGCCGCGTCCGCGAGGACGGCGTCGATGCGTACCCTGCCGTCGACGACGAGCGGCTCGCCGCCTCCCGGGCGCCCGGAGGCCGTCGCCGGAGCGGCCGAGGCCACCCCCTCGGTGCCTTCGACGGCGGCCGTCACCTGCCGGAGGGCCCCGGCGTCGGCGATGACGACGGCCGGGTTCCCGGACCCGCCGGGGAAGTGCTGGCCCAGCGTCTCCTGGGCGGCGACGGACGGGGCGTCGTTGACGAAGATCTCGTCCAGGGGCACGCCCTTGGCGTTCAGGGTCGGAGCGAAGGCGGCGCAGGCGAGCAGGGCCGCGAGGGTGACCGCCCACACCTTGCGCGGCGCGCGGTCCACCAGGGCCGCGATCCGCGTCCAGACGCCGTGACCGCCGCTCCCGTCCCCGGCGGGCCGGGGCTTCGCCGGCCAGTAGGCGGCGCGGCCGAGGACGACCAGGGCGGCGGGCAGGAACGTCAGGGCGCTCAGTACGGCGCAGACGATGCCGATCGCGCCGACCGGCCCCAGGGCCCGGTTGTTGGTCAGGTCGCTCAGGAGCAGGGCGAGCAGGCCGAGCGCGACGGTGGCGGCGCTCGCCGTGATCGGACCGAAGGACTGCCGCAGCGCGGCGCGCATGGCCGCGATCCGGTCGGTGCCCGCGGCCAGTTCCTCACGGAAGCGGGCGGTGAGCAGCAGCGCGTAGTCGGTGGCGGCGCCGATCACGAGGATCGACAGGATGCCCTGCACCTGGCCGTCGACCCGGACCACGTCGTGGTCGGCGAGGACGTACACGACGGCGCATGCCAGGCCCAGCGAGAAGACCGCTCCCGCGATGATCACCAGCGGAAGGAGCACGCTGCGGTAGACGAGCAGCAGGATCAGCAGCACGGCCACCAGGGCCACGCCGAGCAGCAGGCCGTCGATGCCCGCGAAGGCGTCGGAGAGGTCCGCCTGGCTCGCCGCGGGGCCGGCGAGCTGCACGGTGGTGCCGGGTACGGACTCGGCCGCCGCGGTGACCCGTTCCAGCGCGCCGGGCAGCTCCTCGCCGAGACCGGGCTCCAGCTGTACGACCCCTTGCAGGGCCTGGCCGTCCCGGGACGGAACGGCGGGGGACACCTTGCCCGCCACCCCGGCGCTGTCGGCGAGCGTGGCCAGGGCCCGGGTCGCGGCGCCCTGCTGCTCCTGGCTCAGCCGCCCGCCCGCGTCGTCCGAGGTCCACACGACGACCGCCGGGAGCGTCCCGCCCTGACGGAAGGCCTTCTGGGCGTCGATGACCTTCGTCGATTCCGCGCTGCGGGGAAGGAAGGAGGCCTGGTCGTTGGTGGCGACTTCGCCGAGCTTCCCGGCGTACGGGCCGAGCATGCCGCCGACGGCCAGCCAGGCGACGAGCAGAACGGCGGGGACGAGCCAGCGCATCCGCCGTGCGGTGGTGGACATGGGAACTCCTGGGACTGGGACGCGGAAAGTATCTCAACAAAAAACAATCTTAATCATTGAGATAAAGGGCGCCCACAAGCAAGTCGACAGGCCCTTCGGACCCACGTCGTCCGGAGATTTTTCAGCGGCGCGGTACGCGCAACCCGCCCAGCTCCTCGTTCATGGCGGTGAGGAACCTCAGGGCCACCGACAGCTCCTCCTCGCTGAAGCGCCGGCGAGCACGGTCGGCAGCCGTGGCGAGCGGCATGAAGTACGAACGCGCCGCCGCCCGCGCTCCCTCCACATAATGGACATGAACCACCCTGCGGTCCGCGCTCTCGCGCGAGCGCCTGACATGCCCGGCCCGCTCCAGCCGGTCCAGGCAGGCGGTGACGGCCCCCGAGGTCAGGCCCAGGTGTTCGCGCAGCAGGCCCGGCGTCACCGGCTCCGTGCTGTCGAGGATCACCGCCAGCGCCTGGATGTCCGTGGCGTGCAGTCCCTGGCCGAGTGCGAAACCGTGGACAAGACGGCTGATCTCGCCGTTCATGCGGCGCAGCTGAACCGCGAACGCCTGAAGATCCGCCGCCGGACCGCCGGGGGCAATGCCACCGTCACCGGACTCCCGCTCATCTGTACTGGCCACACGAACAGCCTATAGAAGCCCGACGGCACATCCACGGACCACTGAACAGGCGGAAGACAATGACACACGGGAACGACGCACCCGCCCTTCGGTGCCTGGTCACCGGGGCCACCGGCTACATCGGCGGCCGGCTGGCCCCCGAACTGCTCGCCGCCGGGCACCAGGTGCGCTGTCTGGCCCGTACGCCGGAGAAACTGCGCGACCACCCCTGGGCCGGCCGTGCCGAGGTGGTGCGTGGTGACGTCACCGACGAGGAGTCGGTGCGCGAGGCGATGCGGGACATCGACGTCGCGTACTACCTGGTCCACGCGCTCGGCACGGGATCCGGCTTCGAGCGCACCGACCGCCGGGCCGCCGAGATCTTCGGGGAGCAGGCCCGCGCCGCAGGCGTCCGCCGCGTCGTCTACCTCGGCGGGCTGACACCGCGGAACGTGCCGGAACGGGAGCTGTCGCCCCACCTGCGCTCGCGCGCCGAGGTGGGGGAGATCCTGCTGAACTCCGGGGTGGCGACGACCGTACTGCGCGCCGCCGTCATCATCGGCTCCGGCTCCGTCTCCTTCGAAATGCTCCGTTACCTCACCGAGCGGCTGCCGGTCATGATCACGCCCAGCTGGGTGCGCACCCGCATCCAGCCCATCGCCGTCCGCGACGTCCTGCGCTACCTCGTCGGCAGCGCCTCCATGCCCGCCGACGTGAACCGCGCCTTCGACATCGGCGGCGCCGACGTCGTCACGTACCGCGACATGATGCGCAGGTACGCGGCGGTGGCCGGGCTGCCCCGGCGCCTCATCGTCCCCGTGCCGGTCCTGACTCCCGGCCTCTCGAGCCACTGGGTCGGCCTGGTCACGCCGGTACCGCACTCGATCGCCCGGCCCCTCGCCGAGTCGCTGCGCCACGAAGTCGTCTGCCACGAACACGACATCGCCGCGTACGTACCCGGTCCGCCGGGTTCCCCGATCGGCGTCGACAAGGCGCTCGCCCTGGCGCTCCAGCGGGTCCGGGACGCCAAGGTCACCACCCGCTGGTCCTCCGCGTCGGTGCCCGGCGCGCCCAGCGACCCCCTGCCCACCGACCCCGACTGGGCCGGCGGCAGCCTCTACAGCGACCTGCGGGAACGGACCGTCGACGCCACCCCGCAGGCCCTGTGGACGGTGATCGAGGGCATCGGGGGCGAGAACGGCTGGTACTCCTTCCCCCTCGCGTGGGCTGTGCGCGGCTGGGCGGACCGCCTGGCCGGCGGGGTGGGGCTGCGGCGCGGCCGCCGGGACGCGCACCGGCTGCGGGTCGGCGACTCGCTGGACTTCTGGCGCGTCGAGGAGATCGAGCGCGGCCGTCTGCTGCGGTTGCGGGCGGAGATGCGGCTGCCGGGCCTGGCCTGGCTGGAGATGTACGCCGACGAGGACGACGCCGGCCGTACCCGCTACCGGCAGCGGGCCCTGTTCCACCCCCGCGGTCTGCTCGGTCACGCGTACTGGTGGAGCGTCTCGCCCTTCCACGCCGTCGTCTTCGGCGGCATGGCCCGCAACATCGCCCTGGCCGCGGCCGGACAGCCGTCGGAGAGGCCGGTGGACCACAGCCGCGCGTCCTGAGCGGACGCATCCGGTGAAGTCCCGCGGACCGGAGTCCGGGAAGCGCCGCCCGGCTCACCGGGCTCGCGGGAGCCGGGCGGCCGGCGGCTGGGCGGGGGCCGGGGCGGGGCGAGGACGGGAAGGAGCGGCTTCCGCGGCCCGGGAGCGGTGCTCGTCGAGTACGACGGCTAGTGCCGCGGCCGGATCCGGCCCGGCCGGGCCGGCCGGCGTCCACCGCCCGTGCTCCTTGCGATACGGCCACCAGCGCCCGTCCCGACCGCACCTCAGCTGTGCGTCCGCGCCGACGACGGTCCACCGGTTGTGCCGGGCACGCAGCTGCGGACGCTCGTCCTCGTCCCACGCCTCGGCCAGCTGCGTACGGGCGCGCGCGAGTGCCTCCGGCTCCGGCGACCACTCCTCCTCGAGTACGGCGAGCGCGGCACGCCCCCCGTACTCCCAGGCCCGTACGGCCAGGGTGAGGCCGGCCCGGTCCCGCCCGGAGCCCGACGCGAGCCGCGCGGCGATCCACGGTCCGGGATCGCCGGAGGCCAGCCTCACCGCGTCCTGCTCCACGGTCGGTTCCCCGTCCACCGGCTGCCGTTCGTGTCCGGCCGACAGCGCCTCGGCCAGCAGGCGGTGCGCACGCCCGGCCGCGTCCGCCGCCAGGAACTCCAGTGCCGCCGCGTCGATTCCCGGCGCGGGTCCCGTTTCCGTGTCGAGGGCCGGCGGGCGGCCCGGTTCGTCCGGGAGCGGCGGAGGGGCGGGCAGGGGCGGCAGCGCGTCGCGCGCCGCGAACGCCTCGTCGGCCCGCACACCCTCCGGCGCGCGCTCGCCCCCGCAGGCTCCCGGCGCCTCCCGGGGCGCGGCCCGGGAGGCACTGCGCACCTGCAACTCGTCGAGCAGCTCCCGCTCGCCGCGTCCGCGCATCAGCAGCAGTACGAAGGGGTCCTGGTCCAGCAGCCGCGCCATCTGGTAGCAGAGCGCCGCGGTGTGCGGGCAGTGGTCCCAGGTGTCGCACGAGCACTCCGGTTCGAGGTCGCCGATACCCGGCAGCAGTTCGAGTCCGGCCTCCGCCGCGTCTTCCACCAGGTGGGGCGGCATCTCCCGGTCCAGGAGCGCCGCGATGTGCCCGGCGCGTTCGACCGCCAGGTCGAGGAAGCGGTCCCACTCCTCACCGCTCAACCGCTGCAACAGCACGTCACTGCGGTACGCCGAACCGTCCTTCTCCCGTACCACCGCCGTGATCCGGCCGGGCCGCACCGACACGGCGCCGACCGCGCCCTCGCGCGCGTACCGGCGGCCCTTTCTGAGCTGTTCACTGTCGAGCGCGGTGTCCTCCAGCGCCTTCGTCCAGGCCCGGCCCCACCAGGTCCCCGCGAAACCGCGTCCCCGCGCGGGAGGCAGCGCGTCGAAGGTGCGCTCCGTTTCCCGTTCCCCCGCTCTGTCCCGGTCGCTCATCGCGTACCCCCTCGCAGCTTCACCAGATCGGCCAGCTCGGCATCGGTCAGTTCGGTCAGCGCGGACTCGCCGTTCCCGAGAACGGAGTCCGCCAGCTCCTTCTTGCGCGCGAGCATTCCGGCGATCCGGTCCTCGACGGTCCCCTCGGCGATCAGCCGGTGCACCTGCACCGGCTGGGTCTGCCCGATGCGGTACGCGCGGTCCGTGGCCTGTGCTTCGACCGCCGGGTTCCACCAGCGGTCGTAGTGCACGACATGGGCGGCCCTGGTGAGGTTGAGCCCGGTGCCCGCCGCCTTCAGGGACAGCAGGAAGACCGGGACCTCGCCGTCCTGGAACCGCCGCACCATCGCCTCCCGCTCCGGCACCGGCGTACCGCCGTGCAGGAACTGGGTGCGCGTGCCGCGCGCCGCGAGGTGCTTCTCCAGCAGCCGCGCCATCTGCACGTACTGCGTGAACACCAGCACGCTCGCTCCCTCGGCCAGGACGGTGTCGAGCAGTTCGTCCAGCAGCTCCAGCTTCCCGGAGCGGCCCGCGACGACGGGCCGCTCCTCCTTCGTGTACTGCGCCGGGTGGTTGCAGATCTGCTTCAGCGCGGTGAGCAGCTTCACCACGAGTCCGCGCCGTGCGAACCCCTCGGCCTCCGAGATGGCGGCGAGCGTCTCGCGGACCACGGCTTCGTACAGACGGGCCTGTTCCGCCGTGAGCGGCACGGCGTGGTCGGTCTCGGTCTTCGGCGGCAGCTCCGGAGCGATCCCGGGATCGGACTTCCGGCGCCGCAGCAGGAACGGACGTACCAGCCTGGAGAGCCGTTCGGCGGCCGCGGGATCGCTCCCGCCCTCGACCGGCTGTGCGTAGTGCTTGCGGAACGTCCCGAGCCGGCCGAGCAGCCCGGGCGTCGTCCAGTCGAGGACGGCCCACAGCTCCGAGAGGTTGTTCTCCACCGGTGTGCCGGTGAGCGCCACGCGCGCGTGGGCGTCGATGGTCCGCAGTTGCCCGGCGGTCGCCGAGTACGGGTTCTTGACGTGCTGCGCCTCGTCGACGACGACCATGCCCCACGGCGCGGGACCGGCGAGCCGCGCCGCGTCGAGCCGCATCGTGCCGTACGTCGTGAGGACGAACTCCCCCTCCGCCAGAGCGTCCAGGCTGCGCGCCGCGCCGTGGAAACGGCGTACCGGGGTCCCGGGTGCGAACTTCTCGATCTCGCGCTGCCAGTTGCCCATCAGGGAGGTGGGACAGACCACCAGGGTGGGTCCCGCGGTCCGCCCGTCCGTCTGCCGGTGGAGGTGGAGGGCGATGAGGGTGATGGTCTTGCCGAGGCCCATGTCGTCGGCGAGACAGCCGCCGAGTCCCAGGGACGTCATGCGGTGCAGCCAGTTCAGTCCGCGCAGCTGGTAGTCGCGCAAGGTCGCCGCGAGCGCGGCCGGCTGCGCGATCGCGTGGTCGTCCGCGCCCTCCGGATCGGCGATCCGTTCCTTCAGCTGTGCCAGCCATCCCGATGCCTGTACGTCGACCTGCCGGCCGTTCAGCTCCGTGCGGCCCGTCAGCGCGGCACCGAGCGCGTCGATCGGGGTGACCTTGCGGTCCTGGCTCTCCCGCGCGCGCCGGGCCTCTTCCGGGTCGATCAGCACCCACTGGTCTCGCAGACGCACGGACGGGCTGACCGTACTGGAGCGGCGGAGCGTCGCGGGCCTGAGGTGGTGGACCTCCGCCGAACTGTCCGCGACGCGTGAGACGGTGTACCCC
>NZ_JBSFUB010000065.1:0-42834 GCF_053591575.1 Streptomyces altiplanensis
GAAAGCCGGGATGCGGAGACGGGGGACGACCGGCTGCGGCCCGGCCCCGAGCCCGCCGACGAGGAGTACGGGGACGACCCGCTCCCGCCACGGGCGCGGGCACGGACGTGTGCGCGCTCGGCGAGGGGTACGGCGGCTGGCGTCCCGGCAGCACCGAGGCCCGCATCTGCCGTGAGACGTACGGGCATTGACCGGCCTCCGCCGCCCCTGCCCCGCTCATCCCTCTTCCGAGAGCCTCCGCTCAAGGCGGTCGATAGCCGCCCGCACACCGTCCCCGTAGCCGTCGTCCCCCAGCGCGTCGGACACCGCCCGCGCCCGCATCAGATGGGTGCGCGCGGCGTCCGGACGGCGCAGTTTCAGGTAGTCGGCGGCGAGGTTGAGATGGAGCGAGGGATAGAACCCGCGCACCGCGACCGAGGAGTCGTGCCGGGTCACCCGCTCGTCGGTCAGCCCGTCGGCGGCGGCCAGTGCCCTCAGGTCCCACGCCAGTTCGTCACCGGCGTCGTCCTGCGTGTCCGCCATGTAGTGAGCCAGTGTGCAGCGGTGGAAGGCGTCGCCGCCCTCACCGATCTCCGCCCACAGCTCGCCGAGGCGGTTGCGCGCCTCCTCGCGGTCGCCGGCGTGGAGAAGCATGACCGCCTGCCCGATCCGCACCATCGTGGCGTCCTCGGACGTCTCCTGCTGCTCCATCGCCGTGTTCTCCTGTCGCCCGCACACGCACAGCCAATACCGACGGTCCCGACGCTAGACCCCGTCACTGGCAATCGGGCTCAGGCTCGGGCGGCGCCCTGGCCCCGCTGAGCCAGGCCGGTGACCGTGCGGGCCGCCTCCGCGCGCGGTTCCGGCGGGCCCGGCGCCTCGGCCTCCAGCCCCAGCAGGCCCCCAGCGCCACGGGCAGCGCCTCGACGCGCAGTACGAGTACGGTCCCGGCCGGCCGCGAGGGAACGTTCGCCGTCGGGGAACGGGCCGCCTTCGGCGACAACGTCGTCCACTGCACCTTCGAGGTGGCGCCGGGCCCGGGCACCGGCGGACCGGCCGGGCTGAGCGGGACGGGCCGCACCGCTCGCCCCGGCGAGCCGGCCGTCCCGTGCGCCTTCACCTACGCCCTGGGCCGGCCGGGCCGGTCAGCCCAGGTTCGGCAGGGTCCAGTCGATGGGCTGGTGGCCCTGGGCGGCGACCGCCTCGTTGATCTGCGTGAAGGGGCGGGACCCGAAGAACTTCTTCGCCGACAGCGGCGAGGGGTGCGCGCCCTTCACCACCGCGTGCCGCTCCTCGTCGATCAGCGGAAGCTTCTTCTGCGCGTAATTGCCCCAGAGCACGAAGACCGCCGGGTCGGGCCGCGAGGCCACGGCGCGGATCACCGCGTCCGTGAACTTCTCCCACCCCTTGCCCTTGTGGGAGTTGGCCTCGCCGGCCCGCACCGTCAGTACGGCGTTGAGCAGCAGGACGCCCTGCTCCGCCCACGGCATCAGATATCCGTTGTCCGGGACCGGGGTGCCCAGCTCCGCGTTCATCTCCTTGAAGATGTTCCGCAGGGACGGCGGCACCTTGACGCCCGGCCGCACCGAGAAGCACAGGCCGTGGCCCTGGCCCTCGCCGTGGTAGGGGTCCTGTCCGAGGATCAGGACCTTCACCCGGTCGTACGGCGTGGCGTCCAGGGCGGCGAAGACCTCTTCGCGCGGCGGGTAGACCGGCCCGTTCTCCCGCTCCTTCTCGACGAACTCGGTGAGCTCCTTGAAATAGGGCTTCTGCAGCTCGTCCCCGAGGACGCCGCGCCAGGACTCGGGCAGCATGTCGGTGTCGGTCACGTCAACAACCTCCGATAAGCGATCAGCTCTTCACCGGAGAACTTACCCGCGGCCACTGACAGCGGCCGCTACCAGCTGGTCTTTCTGTGCAACTGCCACACCTGCATGATCGTCTGCGGGTCCAGCGCCCGTTCGGCGCCCGCGATGTCGTCGGAGGCGGCGACGTACAGCTTGCCCTGCCACAGCGGCAGCAGGCGGACGTCCTTGAGCAGGATCTCCTGGGCGCGCCCGAACTGCTCTCCCACCGCGGCGCGGTCGCTCTCCTGCCGCGTCTTCGGCAGCAGGCTGGCCGTGATCTCGGGCGTCTCGTACGGCGTACCGACGGCGTTGTTCTCGCCGACGAAGGGAGCGACGAAGTTGTCCGGGTCCGGGAAGTCGGGGGACCAGCCGCGGCCGAAGACCGGGAACTCGCCCTTCTGGTACCCCTTCTGGAACGTGTTCCAGGGGCGGTGCTTGAGCGTGATCCGGAACAGTCCGGACGCGTCCAGCTGCCGCTTCAGCTCGGCGAACTCCAGCGCGGTGGCCGATCCGTACCGGTCGGAGGTGTACCAGAAGGTGAGCGGGACGGGCTCGGTGATGCCCGCCTCGGCCAGCATGTTCCGCGCCTTCGGCACGTTCGGTTCGCCGTAGGTGTCGAAGAAGCTGGTCGCGTGTCCCGCGACACCGCTCGGAATCATCGAGTAGAGGGGCTCCGCGGTGCCCTTGTAGACCTTGTCGACGAGAGCGCCCCGGTCGATCACCTGGGCGATGGCCCGGCGGACCGCGGGATTGCGCGCGGCCGAGTCCTCGGGGTTGAACACCAGGTAGCGGATCTCGGCGCCGACGGCCTCGACGACCTGGAGCGCCTTCTCCTTCGGCTGGTCCTGCAGGTCGATGACCTGCTCCGCGGTCAGACCGCGGAACGTCGCGTCGATCTCCTTCTTCTTCAGCGCTTCCACCATCAGGGCGGAGTCCTTGAAGTAGCGGATCGTGACGGCATCGTTCTTGAGCTCGGCGAACCCGTCGTACTTGGGGTTCTTCACCAGCTCGGCGGCCTTGTCCGGCTCGTACGACGCGAGGTTGTACGGGCCCGAGCCGGTCAGCCCGTGGCCCTCGCGGAGCTTGTTCTTCGGGTAGTCCGCGGGGCTCACGAGGGACATCGCGGGCGTCGCGAGAACGAACGGGAAGGTGGCGTCCGGCTTGTTGAGGTGAAAGGTGATCTTCCGGTCACCGCTCGTCTCGACCCTGTCCAGGCTGGTCAGGAGCCCGCTGGGACCGCCCTCCGCGCCGATCGCGGAAATACGGTCGATCGAGTACTTCGCGGCCGCGGCGTCGAGCTTGGTCCCGTCGGAGAAGGTGAGGCCCTCCCGGAGCGTGCAGCTGTACACCTCGTTCGAGCCGTCCGTGAAGGAGCACTTCTCGGCGGCGTCGGGTTCCGGTGCGGCGCTGCCCACGGGGTAGCTGACCAGCGTCTGGAAGACGTTCCGGTACAGCTCCCAGGAGCCGTCCCACGCGCCGGCCGGGTCGAGCGTGCTGGGCGTGCTCGTCGTACCGACAGCGAGTTTCTGCTCCGTATCGGACTGGTCACCGGACAGCACCCCGCATCCGGTCAACAGGGATATGGACGCAAGGGCCGCAGTGGACTGCAGACGTCTGGTCCGGTTGAACACGTGCACGCTCCTCGATCAGCCATGGGTCGGCAGACCATACCGCAGTGCCCTGCCGGGTCAACGGGCAGACCCGGCAGGGCACTTGGGAACAATCCAGAGTAAAAGCGGAGTAAAGCGACTCAGCCGACGCCGGCGTTCAGGAAGATCCCGCCGTCGACCACCAGGGTCTGTCCCGTGACCCAGTCCGACTGGTCCGAGGTGAGGAAGGCGGCGGCTCCCCCGATGTCCTCGGGAACGCCGAGCCGTCCCAGCGGGTACGCCGCGGCGGCCTCCGCCTCGCGGCCCTCGTAGAGCGCCTGGGCGAACTTGGTCTTCACCACGGCGGGCGCGATCGCGTTGACCCGTACGGCCGGCGCGAACTCGTGCGCCAGCTGGAGGGTCAGGTTGACCATCGCCGCCTTGCTCATACCGTACGCGCCGATGAAGGGCGAGGCGGAGATTCCGGCGACCGAGGCGATGTTGACGATCGCCCCGCCGTTCTCCTTCTGCCACGCCTTCCAGGTCTGCTGCGCGAACCCGAGCGCGGAGATCACATTGGTCTCGTACGTCTTGCGGGCGACCCCGAGGTCCAGCTCCGCGATCGGTCCGAAGACCGGGTTCGTGCCGGCGTTGTTGATCAGGAAGTCGACCCGGCCGAACGCCTCCATGGCGCGCTCGACGGCGACCGCCTGGTGCGCCTCGTCGTGGGCCTTGCCCGCGACGCCGATCACCCGGTCCGCGCCGAGCTTCTCCACGGCCTCCTTGAGCGCGTCCTCGTTCCGGCCGGTGATGCACACCCGGTCGCCGCGGGCGACGAGCGCCTCGGCGACGCCGTAACCGATGCCGCGGCTCGCGCCCGTGATGAGCGCGACCTTCCCGCTGTCCCGTACCTCTGCCTCAGCAGCCATGTTCCTCAGTCCCTCGTCCGTTGGGCGGCGTCAGTTGAGCGGGCCACCGGCGACGTACATGACCTGGCCGGAGACGAAGCCGGCGTCCTCGCCCGTGAAGAAGGCGATGGCGTTGGCGATGTCCTCCGGCCTGCCCACGCGCTGCACCGGGATCTGGGTGGCGGCCGCGGCCTGGAACTCCTCGAAGCCCATGCCCACGCGGGCAGCGGTCTGCGCGGTCATCTCGGTGACGATGAAGCCGGGCGCGACGGCGTTGGCCGTGATGCCGAACTTGCCGAGCTCCTTGGCGAGGGTCTTGGTGAAGCCCTGCAGACCGGCCTTGACGGCGGAGTAGTTCGCCTGGCCCCGGTTGCCGAGCGCCGAGGAGCTGGAGAGGCTGACGATACGCCCGAACGCGGCGTCCACCATGTGCTTCTGGCAGGCCTTGGCCATCAGGAACGCGCCCTTGAGGTGCACGTTCACCACGGTGTCCCAGTCGGACTCGCTCATCTTGAAGAGCAGGTTGTCGCGCAGGACGCCCGCGTTGTTCACGAGGATCGTCGGCGCACCGAGCTCGGTGACGACACGGGCGACGGCGGCCTCGACCTGGGCGCTGTCGGAGACGTCACAGCCGACGGCGAGGGCGGTGCCGCCCGCCGCGGTGATCTTCTCGACGGTGTCCTTGCACGCGGCCTCGTCGAGGTCGAGTACGGCGACGGCGCGGCCCTCTGCCGCCAGACGGACCGCGGTGGCGGCGCCAATGCCGCGCGCCGCCCCGGTCACGATCGCGACGCGCTGCTCGGTGGTGGACATGCTGGTTCTCCTCGCCCTCGGGTGCGGCCGCGCAGCCAGGTCGACCGGGAGTGATCTCCCGATCACTGAGCAACCGCTTAGTAGCTTCAGCAGACGTGACGCTAGAAGCGATGGCACGCGGTGTCAACGGCCCGGGGAACGACCCGGGGAATCAGTAGCGCAGATCACCGCACCAGCAGATCGAGCAGACGCTCGACCTCGGCCCCGGGATCGGCCGTCAGCCCCGTGTGCACGGGCCCCGGCTGCACGACGGTGCTGCGCGGCGCGATCAGCCAGCGAAAGCGCCGGCCCGCGTCGTCGCCCGCCGCCTGCCCTGCCCCGTCCCCGCCTCCGCAGACGCCTTCCACGGCGCGCAGGGCGGCCCGTACGCCCGCTACGTCGGCGCCGGGATCCAGCGCCTTCAGCTTGGTCTCGTCCAGGTGCGTCCTGGCCGCGACGAAGGACTTGGCGCGGCAGTAGACGAGCACGCCCGCGTTGAACATTTCGCCGCGCTCCACGCGCGGCACGACGCGCACCAGCGCGTATTCGAAGACGTCCCGCTCGGTGCTCACTTGCCGCCGTCCTTCTCGCCCTGCTCGGCCCGCTCGGTCTTCTCGCCCTGCTCGGCCGGGTGCGGCCGCGGCGCCAGGCGGTCCGCCAGCCAGCCGGGAGCCTGCGAAGGCCTGTCCTTGGTCGGCGCGCCGAGGGTGATCCGGTCGTGGATCGTCGCGGCGCGCGGCAGCAGCGCGTCGACGTACGCGCGGCGGAGCTCCTCGGTGCTCTCGAAGCCGGGCTCGTCTACCAGCCACTCGGCCGGCACCTCGGCGGCGACCTCGGTCAGCAGTTCCTCGGTGACCAGCGGCGCGAGCTCGGCGGCCGCGGCCGCGATGTCGGGGCCGAAGGGCGCGAGGACGTGGTCCGAGGCGTTGTACGGCTTCGCGGACGCGCTCCGGGCGGTCGGCCAGTTGTGGTGCCAGATCATGGTGGCGCCGTGGTCGATGAGCCAGAGGTCCCCGTGCCAGACGAGCATGTTGGGGTTGCGCCAGGAGCGGTCGACGTTGTTGATCAGCGCGTCGAACCACACCACCCGGCCCGCCTCGGCCGGATCCACCTCGTACGCGAGCGGGTCGAAGCCGATCGAGCCGGGCAGGTAGTCCATTCCGAGGTTCAGCCCGCCGCTCGCCTTGAGCAGTTCCTGGACCTCCTGGTCCGGCTCGGCCAGACCGATGACCGGATCGAGCTGGATGGTGACCAGTTCGGGGACGCGCAGCCCGAGCCTGCGGGCCAGTTCCCCGCAGACGACTTCGGCGACCAGGGTCTTGCGGCCCTGTCCCGCGCCGGTGAATTTCATGACGTACGTGCCCAGGTCGTCGGCCTCGACGATCCCGGGCAGCGATCCGCCCTCCCGCAGGGGCGTGACATAGCGGGTCGCGGTGACTTCGGTGAGCATTTCCCCAGGCTATACGGCTTGGCTCCCTGGAGATCCATGGATCGGGAGCAGGGCCGTACAGCCTGGGTAATCCCCCCGGCCGGCCCTGGGGGAATCCGGGGAGTTCCGGCCGGCGGAATGCTCCGCGCCGGCGGGAACGGCGCCGGGCTGCCGCGGTGTTCGTGGCGCGAGTGCTCACGGCTCGCCGGACAGTACGGTCTGAATCCTTTTGAGGGGCCGGCGCCTCTTATACCCGTGCCCGCAGAACGCCGGCACAGGAACCGGAGGTTGTCGTGATCGTGGGAATCGCTGTCGGCGTCGGAGTACTGCTGGTCTGCACATGCAGCTTCGTCGTGCTGCGCACACGAGGCCGGGCACGTGGCTGACTCGACCTGGCCCGGCGAGCAGCTGATCCTCGCCGCGCAGGGTGGTGATGTCGATGCGCTCGCTTCGCTGGTGTCGGGCTCGCACCCGAACGTCCGGAGGTTCGCCCGCTCCCTCTGCGTCACTCCCGAAGACGCCGAGGACGCCGCGCAGGAAGCACTGCTCATCCTGTACCGCAGGATCGGAATGCTGCGGGCGTCCGGGGCTCTGGCGTCGTGGATGTTCCGCATCGTCCGCAACGAGTGCCTGCGGCGCGCGCGGACGATGCTTCGGGACCACGCGCCGCAGCAGGACGTCGCCGTGCCTTCGGCCGAGGAGGAGGTCCTGCACCGCCTGGAAGCGGGCAAGGTGGCGGCAGCCGTCGCCGCTCTGCCCGTCGACCAGCGCCGCGTGCTGATCATGCGAGACATCCAGGGCCACGGCGGACAGGTGGTCGCCGACGCGCTGGGCCTGACCACGGCCGCGATGAAGTCGCGTCTGCACCGGGCCCGCGCGGCCGTTCGGCACACACTGCGCGCCGCACCCGGCCCGGCTCCCGAGGGGAACGCCCATGAGAACGACCGCTGAGGGACCCGACTTCGCGAGTACGTCCCTGCCCCGCCACCTGGCCCGTGGCGTGGTGGGGTTCGGCGGGCTGATCGGCTCCTTCACGCTGATTCCAGTGGTCGGACCGGTCAGCTTGCTGCTGTTGCCGGCCGGCGCGCTGGCGCTGCGCGGGTGCCCGATGTGCTGGGCGGTCGGATTGATGCAGACCCTCTCAAAGGGCCGTCTGCGACGTTCCTGCGAGGACGGACAGTGCAAGCTGACGGCCGCCGGCCATGAGAGCCACGCCCGTGGGCCCCGCTGAGCTTCGAGGGACGCCCGGACGTGGGCAGGACGACCGCCGTGGGGACAGGGCCGCCCCGGTACGAAGGTCCGCGGAACCGGAGCGGCGGAGGTGGTGCTGCTCCGCCAGGCGCTCGGGCCGTTTCTGCGCCGAGTGTCCGGCTGTCCGCTGACTGTCCTTCGTACAAGGGCGGTTGCCCCCTGCCCCTAATCCTCAGCCGGTGGCGGCCTTGAAGCCGCGCAGGCGCAGGGAGTTGCCGACGACGAAGACGGAGGAGAAGGCCATGGCGGCTCCGGCGATCATCGGGTTGAGGAGGCCGGAGGCGGCCAGGGGCAGGGCGGCGACGTTGTAGGCGAAGGCCCAGAAGAGGTTCGACTTGATGGTGGACAGGGTCTTGCGGGAGAGGCGGATGGCGTCGGCGGCGGCGAGCAGGTCGCCCCGTACGAGGGTGAGGTCGCCGGCTTCGATGGCGGCGTCGGTTCCGGTGCCCATGGCCAGTCCGAGGTCGGCCCGGGCGAGTGCGGCGGCGTCGTTGACACCGTCGCCGACCATGGCCACGCTGCGCCCCCGGTCCTGGAGCTTCTTGACGACGTCGGCCTTGTCCTCGGGCATGACCTCGGCGATCACTTCGTCGATGCCGACCTCGCGGGCGACGGACTGGGCGACGGCCTGGTTGTCGCCGGTGAGCAGGATCGGGGTCAGCCCCAGGGCGCGCAGTCGGCGGACGGCTTCCGCGCTGGTGTCCTTGACCGCGTCGGCGACCTCCAGGACGGCGCGGGCCTCGCCGTCCCAGGCCACCGCGATCGCGGTACGCCCGGCCGCCTCGGCCGCCGCCTTGGCGCGCTCCAGTTCCACGGGCAGGGTCATGGCCCATTCGGCGAGCAGCCGGGTGCGGCCGACGAGGACCGCGTGGCCCTCGACGACGCCCTGGACGCCGAGTCCGGGTACGTTCGCGAAGTCCTCGGGCGTGGGCAGGGCGCCGGTGCGCTCGGCGGCTCCGGCGGCGACGGCCCGGGCGACCGGGTGCTCGGAGGCGTGCTCCAGGGCGCCCGCCAGGCGCAGTACCTCGGCCTCGGTGGTGGTGGGGGCGGTGTGGACGGCGAGCAGGGTCATCTTGCCGGTGGTGACGGTGCCGGTCTTGTCGAGGACGATCGTGTCGACCTTGCGGGTGGTCTCCAGGACCTCCGGGCCCTTGATCAGGATGCCGAGCTGGGCGCCGCGGCCGGTGCCGACCATGAGAGCGGTCGGCGTGGCCAGGCCCAGCGCGCAGGGGCAGGCGATGATCAGGACGGCCACGGCGGCGGTGAACGCGGCGGTCAGGCCGGAGCCGTTGCCGAGCCAGAAACCGAGCGTGCCCAGTGCCAGGGCGATGACGACCGGGACGAAGACGGCGGAGATCCTGTCGGCGAGGCGCTGGGCGGCGGCCTTGCCGTTCTGGGCGTCCTCCACCAGCCTGGCCATCCGGGCGAGCTGGGTGTCGGCGCCGACGCGGGTGGCCTCGACGACCAGGCGGCCCCCGGCGTTGAGGGTGGCGCCGGTGACGGTGTCGCCGGGAGCGACCTCGACGGGCACGGACTCGCCGGTGAGCATCGCGGCGTCGACGGCGGAGGTGCCCTCGACGACCGTGCCGTCGGTGGCGATCTTCTCGCCCGGGCGGACCAGGAAGCGGTCCCCGGCCTGCAAGTCCGCCGTGGCCATCAGGTGCTCGCGGCCGTCACGCAGGACGGTGACCTCCTTCGCGCCGAGCTCCAGCAGGGCCTTGAGGGCGGCGCCCGCCTTGCGCTTGGAGCGGGCCTCGAAGTAACGCCCGGCCAGGATGAACGCGGTGACGCCGGCCGCCGCCTCCAGGTAGATGTTCCCGGCGCCGTCGCTGCGGGCGATCGTGAACTCGAAGGGGTGCGTCATGCCGGGGGTGCCGGCCGTACCGAAGAACAGCGCCCACAGCGACCACAGGAAAGCCGCCGACGTGCCGACCGAGATCAGGGTGTCCATCGTCGCCGCGCCGTGCTTGGCGTTGGTCCACGCGGCGCGGTGGAAGGGCCAGGCGGCGTACGTGACGACCGGGGCGGCCAGCGTGAGCGACAGCCACTGCCAGAACTCGATCTGCAGCGCGGGGACCATCGCCATCGCGATGACCGGCACGGCGAGGACGGTCGCGGTGACCAGCCGCTGCCGCAGCGGCCGCAGCTCGTCCTCGTCCGCCGCCGGCGCCTCCCCGGCGCCGGGCTCCTCGGCCGCCCGTACCGGGGCCGGCTCCTTCGCCGTGTAGCCGGTGGCCTCCACCGTCGCGATCAGGTCCCGCACGGAGACGTCCTCGCCCCGGTAGGTGACCTTCGCCTTCTCGGTGGCGTAGTTCACGGTGGCCTCGACACCGTCCATCCGGTTCAGCTTCTTCTCGATGCGCGCCGCGCACGAGGCACAGGTCATGCCGCCGATGGCGAGTTCGACCTCGGCTCCGGCGCCGGTGGCGGCCGCGGTGGTGGCGGCCGCGCTGGTGGTAGTCATGTCTGCTCCTCGGGGTGGTGGACGGGGGTCAGGCGCGGCCGACGAAGCCGTATCCGGCGTCGTCGGCCTTCTCCGCGATCAGGGCGTCGTCGGGTTCGGTGGTGGTGACCGTGGCCCGGCCGGTGGAGAGGCCGAACCGGACCGCCACGACACCCTCCAGCTCCCCGAGCGCCTTGCTGACGACGGCCTCGCAGTGGCCGCTGTGGACACCGTCGGTCTTGTAGACGGTCGGGTACCGCGACATGACGTCCTCCTCCTCCGAGAAACCCACATACCCTATGGGGGTATCTTCGACGACTCCATGTATACCCCCCACCCCCATACCGCGCAAGTACCGGGCCGTGGTTGACTTAATACCCCCTAGGGGTATCTTGAAATGCATAAGCCGCTCTCATCGGCGGCCCGTATCACCCAAGGAGACCGTCATGAACACGGGCCTGAAGATCACCGCCTTCACCGCCGCGCTCGCCGCGACGTTCGGTACCGCGTACGGCGTGGGCAAGGGCGTCGATCCCGTCGTCGGGGGCGAGCAGCCCGCGGCGCACGGCGAGCACGAGGAGAAGAAGGAAGCCGCCGAAGGCGGCGGGCACGGGAGGCACCGGACCGCGCCGGCCGGTGGTCTGCAGATCTCCGAGGGCGGCTACACCCTCGCCCTCGAAACTCCCCGGGTCGCCGCCGGGGACCGCACGAGGCTCCGCTTCTCCATCCAGGACGAGAACGGCCGGAAGGTCACCGCGTACGAGCGCGAACACGGCAAGGAGCTGCACTTCATCGTCGTCTCGCGCGACCTGACCGTCTACCGCCACCTCCACCCGACGCGCGCCGCGGACGGCACCTGGAGCACGTCCGCCGGCCTGCCCGCGGCCGGCGGCTACCGGGCCTTCGCCGACTTCAAGCCCGCGAAGAAGGGGGCTGCGGGAGTGACGCTCGGCGCCGACCTCGCCGTCCCGGGCACGTACGCTCCCGCCCCCCTGCCCGCTCCCGCCTCCACCGCCGAGGTCGACGGGTACGAGGTCACCCTCACCGGCGGACTACGCCCCGGAAGGAGCGGCGAGCTCCAGCTGAACGTCGCCAAGGACGGCAAGCCGGTCACCGATCTCCAGCCCTACCTGGGCGCGTACGGCCACCTCGTCGCCCTGCGCTCCGGCGACCTCGCCTACCTCCACGTCCACCCCAACGGCGAGCCCGGCGACGGCACCACCGAGCCCGGTCCGGAGATCTCCTTCACGGCGACAGCGCCGAGCGCGGGGACGTACCGGCTCTTCCTCGACTTCCGGCACGAGGGCAGAGTCCGCACCGCCGCCTTCACCGTCGAGGCCGGAAAGGGGAAGGGGGCCGGGGACTCCGAGCCGGCCGGGGATTCCAAGCCGGCCGCCGGCCAGCACGAGCAGGAATCCCCGGGTCACGAGCACTGACCGGTCACGCGGCCCCGGCCCACAAGCCGTGCCGCGGTTCGGCCGGCCACGACGATCAGGCGGCTGTCGGTGTCGAGGGCGGCCCGGCGGTCCGTGAAGACCGGCAGTCCTGGGACCGTTCGGCGGCCGGTATGGCCAGGGGTGGGCGCCAGGGCGCCGTCCACGATGAGCATGGCGTCCGCGCGGACCCCTTTCACGGGGCCGGAGCGCGAGCAGGGGACCGAAGCGCCCGGTGATGCGGTCGGCCGCGGACTCCGGGACCCCGTACAGCGGGACCGGCCGCCACAGCGTCAGGTGCGTGCGCCGGTACGCGGCGGCCGGCGGGACCCGGCCCTCCGGCGGCAGCCCCGGAGCCTGCCTCACGGACCGGGTCCGCGCCCTGACGCCGCAGCGCGGTCGTCGACTTGCCGCACCGCCGCGGACAAGACGAACAAGGCAGGCAAGCAGGTCCTGGCCGTCGTCGCCTGCGGGCCCGGGCCGAAGCGCCCGCCAGGGCCGGCCGGACCCCCGCACGCTCCGGCCGGCGCCCCGCCGACGCCTGTCCGGGCGGCGGCCCGCCGGTCAGGCACGGCAGCGCAGCATCTCCAGCGGCGGGTTCGCGAGGAGGTCCGCCCAGAAGTCCTCGCCGAACTCACGGATGCCGGCTTCGGACACCCGCAGCGGAACCCACTCCACCCCGTTGAACCCGGCCGCCCGCAGACACTCCTCGTAGACCTCGCGGCGCGGGGCCGTGGTGACGATGCTGATTGGCTGCGGATCGAGGAGGGCCGTGACCCGCACCCCCGGACCCGTCTCGATTTCCCCGCCGGTCGGCTCGCAGAGGAACCCGTACTTGTCCAGGGACGGACAGTCGAACCGGTAGTCGGGCTTCTGGGCGAGCACGAAGAACTCTCCGCCCGGCACCAGGCTCCGGTGGATGTTGCGGCACATCCGCTCCATCGTCGCGATGTCCTCGGCGTAGTTGAGGCACTGCACTGCCACCGCGACGTCGAAGCGCCGGTCGAGAGGCCGCAGCTCGGCCACGTCACCGACCTCGTAGCGCACGTCCAGCGGTTCACGCTGCTCGATCTTCTGCGCGGCGGCGATCATCTCGACGGAGATGTCGACTCCGAGGACATCCGTGGCGCCGCGCCGCTTGAACTCCCTGCTGTAGAAACCGGTGCCGCACGCCAGGTCGAGAACCGACTTGCCGCTCACGTCCCCGACCATGCCCAGGAAGCTCGGCACCTCCCCGTAACGCATCAGCGGCAGGGACTTGAACCCCTCGAAGGCCTCGCCGATCCCGTCGTACTGCTGCACGCCCATGTGCCGCCCCCTCCTGTGCTTCGTCCTGTACGTGCCACGCCGGCCCTCCGGCACCAGAGGCTCGCCTGGCCGCGGTCGTGACGGAAAGTCTCCTCCGCCCTGTCTGACCGCCGTACTGGCAGATGACACAAAGAAGTTGACCGGGTGACCCTCCTATCACCCAACACCGCCCCGTAAACCGCCCATAACCTTCATCTTTCACAATTCAACGTTCTTCTCCCCCCGGACGGGCCCGGCGCGCCGTGTGCCCGCCCGCGCTGCCACTTCTCGTGAACCATCGCGGACGAAGCCATGCTGTCGAAGACCCCTTACGGCGGCTCTTAGAGTGCCCGGATGAACGCCCAGGGTTTTCCTCGCCAGTTCGCCCGCACGCGCCGCTTCTCGCTCGGCGTCCCCCGCCGTTTCACCGTCTCGCCCGACGGCGGGCGCGTGCTGTTCGTACGGTCGGACGCGGGTGACGACCCGGTCAGCAGGCTGTGGCTGTACGAGGACGGGAACGAGCGGGTCCTGGCCGGGCCCCGGGGCGCCGGCGACGTTCCCGAGGCGGAGCGGATCCGCAGGGAGCGGGCCCGCGAAACGTCCCGGGGCGTGGTGGCGTACGCGACCGACCGCGAGGTCCGCGTCGTGGCGTACACCCTGGGGGGCGAGCTCTGGACCGTACGGGCGGACGGGGACGGGGACACCGAGGGAGCCGCCCCGCGCCGCATCCCGACGGCGGGCCCGGCGGTCGATCCGCGGCCCTCCCCGGACGGAACGCTCGTCGCGTACGTCACCGGGGGCGCCCTGCGCGTCGTGCGCACCGACGGCACCGAGGACCGGCTGCTGGCCGCTCCCGAGAACGCCGAAGTGACGTACGGGCTCGCGGACCATGTGGCGGCGGAGTCGATCGGCCGGATGCGCGGCTACTGGTGGTCGCCGGACAGCGATGCGCTGCTCGTCGCGCGCGTGGACACGTCGATGGTGCAGCGGTGGTACATCGGTGACCCCGCGCGTCCCGGGAACGCACCGCGGGCCTTCCCGTATCCGGCGGCGGGAACGGCCAACGCCGAAACCACGATGCACGTCGTACGAGTGGACGGCGAACGTGTCGCGGTACGGACACCCGCCGGCGCCGACCCGGAGCACCACATGCAGGGCCGGTGGACGGACACGGCCTTCGAGTACGTCGTCGCGGCCGGGTGGGACGCCGCCGGCCCGTTCGTGAACGTACAGACGAGGGACCAGCGCACGGCGTCTCTGATGGGCGTCGACCCGGCGACCGGTGAGACCTCTCCACTGCACACGCAGCGCGACGGGGCATGGCTGGAGCTCGTCCCCGGCGCCCCGGCGCGCACGGCCTCCGGCTCCCCCGTCCTGGCGTTCGTGCCGCCGGGAGGTGACGTCCGGGGCCTGAGGACGGCCGGGCGCGCCGCGGTCACGCCGCCCGGACTGAACGTGCGCGAAGTGCTGTGCACCCTCGGCGAACGGGTCCTCTTCACCGCGAGCGACGAGCCGACGGAGGTGCACGTCTGGTCGTACGGACCGGACTCGGGGTTCGTCCGGCTGAGCGAGGGCCCCGGCGTCCACACGGCCGCCGCCGGGGGCGGCACGGTCGTACTCGACAGCATGACGCCCGAGGGGCACACCGTGACCGTGCTGCGCGACGGCAAGCCCGCCGGGCACATCGCCGTACGCGCCGAGGAGCCGCTGGTCACGCCCCGGCCGGTCCGTCTCTCGCTCGGCGGGCGCGAGCTGCGGAGCCTGCTCTTCCTCCCGTCGTGGCACGAGCCGGGGTCGGGCAGTCTGCCCGTCCTGCTCAGCCCGTACGGCGGCCCCGGGGTGCAGTTGGCCGTCAGGGCCCGCACGTGGTGGACGGCCGTGGGCCAGTGGTGGGCCGAGCAAGGGTTCGCCGTGCTGATGACGGACGGGCGCGGTACGCCGGGGCGCGGCGTCGCATGGGAGAAGAGCATCCACGGCGATCAGCTGACGCCCGTGCTGGAGGACCAGGTCGACGCGTTGCACGCGGCGGCCGGGCACTGCGCCGACCTCGACCTGGAGCGGGTGGGGATCCGGGGCTGGTCCTTCGGCGGCTACCTGGCGGCGGGCGCCGTACTGCACCGTCCCGACGTCTTCCACGCGGCCGTCGCGGGCGCGGCGCCCACCGATCTGCGGCTCTACGACACGCACTGGAAGGAGCGCTACCTCGGCCACCCCGGCGTACTGCCCGAGAACTACGAACGCTGCTCACTGGTCGAGCACGCCGGCAAGCTGACGCGGCCGCTGATGCTGGTCCACGGCATGGCGGACGACAACGTGCTGCCGGCCCACATGCTGCGCTTCTCGGCGGCGCTTCTCGCCGCCGGGCGGCCGCACACCGTCCTGCCGCTGCCCGGGTCGGGACACCTGGTCACCGAGGAGGGCGTCGCGGACAGACTGCTGCTGCTGGAACTCGACTTCCTGAAGAAATCGCTCGGGTGCTGAACAGCGCGGCCCGCTCCCCCGTACAACCCCGTACAACCGCGTCCGACAACGCGCGGCCAGTCGTCGAAGGGGAGTGCCGGCATGGCGAGGTCTCAGGTGGAAGCGCGGCTGATCGGCCGCCGTACGGTCGTCGCCGCGGCGGGCGCCGTCGGAGCCGCCGCGGCGCTGACGGCGTGCGGCGGCTCCGGCAGCGACAGTCCGGCCGGCACCGCGGTCGAGGAACCGGCGGGCGGCACGGGCGGCAGTGGCGCGGGCGGCTCCGCCACGGGCGCCGTGCTCGCGAAGACCACCGACATCCCGGAGGGCGGCGGCAAGGTCTTCGCCGACCAGGGGCTGGTCGTCACGCAGCCCACCGCGGGGCAGTTCAAGGCGTTCTCGTCGAAGTGCACCCATCAGGGCTGCGCGGTCAAGGACGTCTCGAACGGGACGATCAACTGCCCCTGCCACAACAGCACGTTCGACGCTTCGGACGGCAGCGTGAAGGGCGGCCCGGCGAAGCAGCCGCTGCCCGCCGCCGCCATCAAGGTCGAGGGCGACACGATCACCCTCGCCTGACCCGGGCGGGCTCCGCCCGGCGCAGCCGCGGAAGGACGCCCGGCCGGTCGTGGCCGTCGGCAGCGACCGGCCCGGCCCGTCCGGTCACGTCACTGCCCCACCACCGCCGCGCCCGCCGCGACCAGCGCATCGACCGCCGCACGGATGGAAGGCCGCCGGTCGGCGTCGGCGCGCCAGACGGCGTACACGTGCCGCCGCATCGCGTGCCGCACCGGTACGACGCGCACCCGGTCCGGCACGGGTCCGCGCCCCAGCCGGGGCGCCACGCACACCCCGAGCCCCTCGGCGATCAGTGCGAGCTGGGTGGCGTGCTCCTCCGCGACGTGCGCGATCCGGGGTTCGACGCCCTTGCCGCGCAGCGTGAACATCAGCCACTCGTGGCAGAACTCGCCCTCCGCCCAGGTGACCCAGTCGTCGTCGGCGAACTCCTCCAGGTCCACCGCGGTCCGGCCGGCGAGGGGGTGGTCGACGTGCACGGCGACGTCGGCGGGATCGTGGAGCAGCTCCTGCTTCGCGAGCCCTTCGGGCATGGAGAGCGGCTTGTTGTACCAGTCGAGTACGACGGCCAGGTCGAAGTCGCCCCGCAGGACGGCGCGCACCGACTCGTCGGGCTCCATCTCCCGCATCCGCGCCCGCAGTTGCGGGTGTTCAGCGCGCAGCGCCGCGAGGGCCGCCGGCAGCAGACCGCGGGCCGCCGTGGGGAAGGCGGCCACCGCGAGTTCACCGACGACACGGCCCCGCTGCGCCTCGATGTCGGACTGGGCCAGTTCGACCTGGGAGAGGATGCGGGCGGCGTGGTCGGCGAGCAGCCGTCCGGCGTCGGTGAGGCGGACGCCCCGGCCGTTCTTGGCGAGCAGGGGCTGGCCGACCTCGCGTTCCAGCTTGGCCATCTGCTGGGAGACCGCGGATGTGGTCACATGCAGGCCCTCGGCCGCGCCGCTGACCGAGCCGTGCCGGGCCAGGGCGTCGAGCGTACGCAACCGCTCCAGATTCAACATGTAAGCAATGCTAAGTGATGGGATCCATTAAATCTCGCTTGTTCTAAGAGGTTGGGCGGGCCAGGGTAAACACCATGAGCCCCGCCTCCACACCCCGCGCCGCACCGCCCACCGCCGCCGACGCCCCTGCCGCACCCGGCAGCCCTGCCGCGCCCGCCCGCCGACCCGCCCTGGACTGGCGCATCCGTTTCGCGGTGCTCGCGCTCATCTGGGGCTTCAGCTTCCTGCTCATCAAGGTCGGCACGCAGGCGTACGCCCCCTTCCAGGTCACTCTCGGCCGCCTGGTGTTCGGTACGGCCGTCCTCGCCGTCGCGATGGCCGTGAAGCGGGTGGGACTGCCGCGCGGTGCCCGGACCTGGGGTCACCTCACCGTCGCCGCGTTCTTCCTCAACGCCCTGCCGTTCTCGCTCTTCGCCTACTCCGAGCTGACGATCCCCTCGACGCTCGCCGGCATCTGCAACGCCACATCGCCGCTGTGGGGCATGGCGCTCTCGGTGGTCGCGCTCTCGGAGGACCGCCCGAACCGCCGCCGCGTCGCGGGACTCGGCATCGGTTTCATCGGCGTACTGACCGTGCTCGGCGCCTGGCAGGGATTCTCGGGACTGGACTTCGGCGGAACGGCGATGGCCCTGCTGGCCTCCCTCAGCTACCCGGTCGGCTGGATCTACCTGCGCCGCACCCTCGCGGGCAGTGGCGGCTCCGCCCTCTCCATGACCGGCGCGCAGCTTCTCCTCGGCACCGTCCAGCTGGCCGTGGTCACCCCGCTGTTCACGACCATGCCCCGGTCGTTCCCGGTCGTTCCGCTGCTCGCGGTGGTGGCCCTCGGCGCTCTCGGGACCGGCCTCGCGATGCTCATCCAGTACGGCCTGGTCGCCGAGGTCGGCCCGACGACCGCGCAGATGGTCACGTACTTCGTCCCGGTGATCGCCACCGTCGCGGGCGTCACGCTGCTGGGCGAGCACCTCAGCTGGAACACTCCGGTCGGCGCCCTCGTCGTCCTCGCGGGCGCCGCACTCACCCAGAGCCGGGCCCGGAGCGGCAGCCGGAACCGGAGCCGGCGCGGGGGCGCCGCACGTCAGACGTAGCGCCTGGCCGCCGGCGAGGGCCCGGCCGCCGACGCGACGGCGTCGGCGACCGGACCGATGTCACCCGCCGACATCGCCGAGACGGTCAGGCGTACGCCGGGCGGCGCGGACATCCGGAACCGCGCGCCCGGTGCGACCGCCCACCCCGAGTGCAGCAGCCGCGCCACCACCCCCGTCTCGTCCGCCACCGGCACCCAGACGTTCAGGCCGCTGCGCCCGTGCGCCTCGATCCCCCGCTCCGCCAGCGCCCGCACCAGCGCGTCCCGCCGCTCGGCGTACGCACGCGAGACGGCGCGGACGTCCACGGCGCCCGTCTCCCACAGGTCCACGACGGCACGCTGCAGCAGCCGGCTGACCCAGCCGGGGCCGAGCCGCTGACGCCCCGCCACCCGGTCCACCGTGACCGGGTCGCCGGTCGCCATCGCGAGCCGCAGGTCCGGCCCGTACGCCTTAGCGACGGACCGCACGAACGCCCAGTGGTCCGTCACGCCCGCGAGCGGATGCAGCGGCAGGTCGACGATGGCGTGCCCGTGGTCGTCCTCGATGAGCAGCACTCCGGGGTACGCCGCCAGGACCGCGCGCAGTTCCTCGGCGCGCGCCGCGCCCACCGCCGCACCGGTCGGATTCTGTGCCCGGTCGGTGACGACGAGCGCCCTGGCCCCGCCCCGGAGTGCCCGCTCGACCTCGCCGGGCAGCGGCCCGTCGTCGTCGAGCGCGACCGGTACGGCGCTCAGCCCGAGCGCGGGGACGAGGTCGAGCAGACTGCCCCACCCCGGGTCCTCGACCGCGACCACGTCCCCCGGTTTCAGGTGCGCGGCCAGTACGCGCTCGATCGCGTCCAGCGACCCCGAGGTGACGGCGACCGGGCCCTCCGGCACTCCGTCCGCGTCGAACGCGGCCCGCGCGAGCCGCGCGAACTCCGGGTCCACGGGCTCCTGCCCGTACAGTCCGGGCCGCCGCGCGTTGTACCGCGCCGCGGCGGCGAACGCGTCGTGGAGCGGCGGCAGCAGCGCGGGATCGGGGTTCCCCTGGCTCAGGTCGCGCACGCCGGGCGGCACGTCGGCCCTGAGGGAATCGCGCGCCGTACTGGCCGGGCGGGAACGCACCCGGCTGCCGCGGCGGCCGGACGTCTCGATCACTCCGCGTTCGCGCAGGGTGCGGTACGCGGCCGCGACCGTATTCGGATTGACTCCGAGCTCGCCCGCCAACTCCCGCATCGGCGGGAGGAGTTGCCCGGGGGAAAGGTCCCCGGTGCCCACCGCGCGCTCCACACTCGCGGCAATCTCCGATGCGCGCCGCCCACTGATCCGATATTCTCCTAGCACAAAGACAACTATGCACTAGTGCAATGGAGAAAGCAATGCCGGACACCAGCTCCTACACGCCTTCCGAGCGCACCGTCCCGACGCGTTCACGGGAGCGTGCCTCCTACGACCGCGAGCTGGTGCACGCGATACTCGACGAGGGTTACGTCTGCCACCTCGGCTTCGTCCGCGACGGCGCCCCGGTCGTCCTGCCGACGCTCTACGGCCGGATCGGCGACCGCCTCTACGTGCACGGTTCCACGGGCTCCCGCCCCCTGCGCACGGCCCGCCAGAGCGATCCCGGTCTCGCCGTCTGCCTGACCGTCACCCACGTCGACGGCCTCGTCCTGGCCCGCTCCGCCTTCCACCACTCCATCAACTACCGGTCCGTGGTGGTCCACGGCATCGCCCGCGAGGTCGTGGACGAGGGAGAGCGCCGCACCGCCCTGGACGCGCTGGTCGACCACGTCGTCCCCGGCCGCTCCCACGACTCGCGCCCGGCCGACGCCAAGGAGCTCGCCGCGACCGCCGTGATCCGCCTCGACCTGGAGGAGGTCTCCGCGAAGATCCGCACCGGCGGCCCCAACGACGACCCCGAGGACGCCTCGCTCCCCCACTGGGCGGGTGTCGTCCCGCTCGTCCGCGGCTACGGCGCGCCGGTTCCGGCGGACGACCTCGATCCGGCCGTCGCCCTGCCCGACTACCTCACCACCCTCTGAGGAGCTGTCCGCCGCGTGCGGGAGCCGGCGGGCGCGCCGAGGGGGCCGAGCGGCTCCTCGGCCAGGGGCGGCCGGGCAGATCCGAGGGCGGGGCGGGAAGAATCCGCCCCGCTCTCAGCACTGTCCGGCCGCTGTCCCCTACACGAGAACGGCGGCCCTGCGGCCCAGCGCGGCGGTCCTGGCCTCCGCGACCGCGAGCCCCACCACCGCTGCGAGCAGCAGCAGCGTCCCCGCCACGGTGGCCGGCGCCAGGTGCTCACCCAGCAGGACGACCGCGATGACGGCGGCGCTCACCGGTTCGAGCAGCGTGATCACCGAGACGGTCGCGGACCGGACGACAGCCGCTCCCGCGAAGTACAGGGCGTACGCGAGCGCCGTCGGCACCGCCGCCACGTACACCAGCAGCCACAGCACCCGCACCGGATCCGCGGTGTGCGGCAGCAGGCCTTCGGCGGCCGCGAACGGCAGCAGGCACAGCGAGCAGATCGCGAACGCCCACGCGGTCGTCGCGAACGGGTCGGCCCCGCCCCCGTCACGCCCGAGCCGGCGCGTCAGCAGCGTCATGGCGGCGTACCCGGCAGCGGACAGCAGCGCGAAGAGCACGCCGACGGGCCGCACCGACGTACCGCCACTGCCCAGCACCATCACGGCGAGCCCGGCGAGCGCACCCGCCACGGTGAGCGTCCCGGCGCGTCCCAGCCGCTCCCCCATGGTCAGCCGCGCCCCCAGCGCGACCAGTACCGGCGCCGCGCCCATGGTGACGACGGTGCCGACGGCGAGCCCGGTCGCCTGGACGGCCGCGAAGTACGCGCTCTGGAAGACCGTGAGCCCCAGACCGGTGACGAGGATGCGCGTCAGCCGCCGCCTGCGGGGCTCCGCGGGCGCGGTCGCCGCGACGGCCGGGCGGCGGCGCAGCGCGCGGACGGCCACGAGCAGCACCAGCCCGCCGGCGCAGCGCCAGAAGGACAGCGCGAGCGGCCCGAGGTCACTGGCCAGGAAGGTCAGTGAGGCGGCCGCTCCCGCGGTGCCCCAGGCCGTTCCGGCGACGATCAGATAGATCAGGCCACGCCGGACGGGCAGGGCAGGGGAAGAACAGGAAGATTTCGACACGTGACTTCTCCGCGTGAAGACGGGACAGGTGGTCGCTCGGCTCCGCACGCGGGCAGCGACGAACCGCTCGGGGACTGCCCGAGCCCGGTCTTCGTCTTGGGAAGTGCCGCCCGCGTTACGCGGCGGGAGGCGAAAGCACAGTCGAATGCATGATCGTCACCCTATGACGCGGACCGCTCGGCGGACAACTCCCCGTCCGCCTGGTGGAGATCCGCGCCCGCCCGCGCGGGCCCGCCCGCTACGGGCCCGCCCGGTGCCCTGGGCGCCGACGACTGGGCGATGAAGGCGCCGACGAGCACCACGGCTCCGCCGATGATCTGCGGCGCGGACAGGTGCTCACGCAGCAGCACCCACGCCAGTACGGTCGCGATGACCGCCTCCAGGCAGGCGACCACACCGGCCACCTGCGGCGACAGCCTGCGCACCGAGACCACGCCCGTGACGTACGCGAGGACGGTGGCGATCAGTACGATCCAGCCGAGCAGCAGCGCGGCCGGCACGTCCGCCCCGCCCATCTCCGCGCTCCCCGCGAGCAGGGACCAGTCCATGCCCCAGGGCCGCGCCACGACGGTCAGCACCGCGGCGCCGATGAGCAGTCCGTACGCGATGACGCCGAGCGGGTCGGCCGCGTCGTCGCCGGTGCTGCCCTGGTCGGACAGGACGAAGTAGCCGACCTGGCAGCAGGCGGCGCCGAGCGCGAACAGCAGCCCGAGCGCGTCGAAACTCAGCCCCGCCCACACCTCGACGACGCAGGCCAGGCCCCCGACGGCCAGCACCACACCCACCGCCGCGGCGCGCGTCACCGGTCTGCGCTGCACGAAGCGGACCCAGCCGAGCACGAGCGCGGGGGCGAGATATTCGATGAGCAGGGCGACGCCGACGGGGATCCGGGACAGCGAGGCGAAGTAGAAGGCCTGCACACCGGCGACCGCGAGCAGGCCGAAACCGGCGAGCAGAGCGGGTCTGCGCAGCAGCAGGGCGCGGTGGCGCCAGGCCACGGGCAGCATGACGAGCGCGGCACCGGTCACGCGCAGCCACACCACGTGCAGCGGGTCGAGCCCCGCTTCGATCAGCGGCTTGGCCGCGACACCCGAACCACCGAATGCGAACGCCGATGCCAGGGCAAGTCCCAGGCCGGCGCTCCTCCCCTGAGACGCTTGCATCGGCACATCATGCCAGGTGACGTCAGGAGCCTCATCCCGGTCACACCTGTCGAGATCCTCCGTGGAGGCGCCCCGCCAGCAGCTCCGTGTCGACACCGGCCCGCCGGAGCACTTCGACCGCGCGGCAGTCGGGCTCCGCGGCGAGCACGGCGAGCAGGTCGAGGCCGCAGGCGCGCCGGTCGCCGCGCGTCGCGGCACGCCCCAGCGCCCCCTCCATGGCCGCGACAGCGGCGGGCGACCAGCCCGCCACGCCGGTGCCCCCCGCCGTGGGAACCGCGCCGGAGCCCTCCACCGCCCCCTGCCAGCGCAGCCCGTAACCGATGCTGCGCTGCACGAGGTAACCGAGCACCCTGGCGACCTGCGGGCCGCCGTCGAACGCGGCCCTGACCTCGGGGTCGGTCTCGATCACCGAGTGCAGCAGATGCGCGGTGTCGATCTGCCGGTCGCCGTCCCGCAGCGCCCGCCTGCGCGCACCCGCGACCACCGAGGCGAGCTCCGCGGTGAGCCCGGCTTCGATGTCTGCGCAGGAGGGGGCGGACTCCCGAGGAACCCGTGGGGTACGGCTTTGCACACCTCCCACCTCATCAGCCGCCGCCGTCGGCGGCATCCCCGGCGGGGAGCATTTGCACATCCGACAGAAGGTGGGCAACCCCCTGCGAGTCCTCCTCCTTACGGATGAGAACGGATGAGAACAGGGAAACCCGGACAACCCGATGCGGGACACCGGGGTTTCCCGTCTCCTCAGTCCTCGTCGGCAAGGATCAGGTAGAGCTTCTTGCGGGACTCGTTGATGACGGCGAGGGCCTTCTGCCGCTGCTCGGCCGATCCGGTCTTCCAGACCTGGCCGAACGCCTCCATCAGCCCGAACCCGGCCTGCCGGATCTCGTTCACGTTCTCCCAGTCGATGCCGCGCCCCGCTTCCTCCCACGGCGCCTGCGGCCCGGCCTCCGCCTCCGTGCGCCCCGCGTCGGTGAGGGTGAACAGCTTCTTGCCGCCCTCGCTCTCGCTGACGATCAGCCCTTCGTCCTCGAGCAGCTGGAGCGTCGGGTAGACCGAGCCGGGGCTCGGCCGCCAGGCCCCGCCGCTGCGCTCGCCGATCTCCTGGATCATCTCGTAGCCGTGCATGGGCCGGTCCGCCAGCAGCGCCAGGATCGACGCGCGTACGTCGCCGCGCCGCGCCCGGCCCCGCGGTCCGCCCCGGCCGCGTCCGCCACCCCACGGCCCGCCGAACGGCGGCCCGAAGGGACCGAACGCCGCGCGCCGCCCCTCGAAGTCGCCCCGGCCGCGATGGCCGGGTCCGCAGTCTCCATGTCCGTGTCCATGTGAACGCATCGCCGCGCTCCTTCCATCGGTGACCTGTCGCGATGCTTCAACGATATATCGAAAGGACTCTTCCGCCAAGCATTAAAGAGCCATTCGTACGAAATTGGACTTGGCCTGCGGCTTTGCCCCGCCGCTACGTTCATGGCCATGCGGATTCGAATCGTCGACGCCTTCACCGACCGTCCCTTCGCCGGAAATCCGGCCGGAGTCCTGCTGCTGGACTCCGGCGGCTTCCCCGACGACGCCTGGCTCCAGCGGGTGGCGGCCGAGGTGAACCATCCCGAGACCGCCTTCGCCCACCCGCTCCCCGCCGGCGGCGACGCCGACTGGGCGCTGCGCTGGTTCACCCCCGCCACCGAGGTGGACATGTGCGGCCACGCCACCCTGGCCACCGCCCACGTGCTGCACACCACGGGCACCGCGACCGGCACCGTCCGCTTCTCGGCACGCTGCGGCATGCTGGCCACCACCGTGCGGGAGAGCGGCGCCTACACCCTCGACTTCCCGACCGCGCCGCTCACCGAGGCACCCGTCCCCGACGGCGTGAGCAAGGCTCTGGGCGCCGGGATCCTCTCGGCCCACGACACCGGGCCGCACATCGGCGACCTGCTGGTCGAGCTGGCCGACGAGTCGGCCGTACGGGCACTCGCACCCGACTTCGCCGCCCTCGTGGCCCACTCCAGGCGCGGCATCATCGCCACGGCCGCCGCCGAAGACCCCTCCCGCGGCTACGACTTCGTCTCGCGCTGCTTCTTCCCCCGGGTCGGCATCGACGAGGACGCGGTGACCGGCAGCGCGCACACGGCCCTCGCCCCGTTCTGGTCAGCCCGCCTCGGCCGCGACGAGCTGACCGGCCTCCAGGCCTCCGCCCGCTCCGGCCTCGTCGCCACGTCACTGCGCGGCGACCGCACCCTGCTGACCGGCGGGGCCGTCACCGTCGTCGACGGCGAGCTGCTCGCCTGACAGCGCCGGCAGCCCGAAGGGGGCGTACCGGAACTCCCGTACGGAACGGAAATCCGGTGCGCCCCTCCTCACGTCCTCAAGCAGTCGGCAGCCATCCCACTCTGCCCGCCAGCAGCGCGTACCCGACGAAGGCCCCGACATCGAGCAGCGTGTGGGCCACGACCAGCGGCCCGACCCGTCCCCAGCGCCGGTACAGCAGCACGAAGACCGCGCCCATCACCATGTTGCCGATGAAGCCGCCGATCCCCTGGTACAGGTGGTACGAGCCGCGCAGCACCGAACTCGCCGCCAGAGCCGCCACCGGCGACCACCCCAGCTGATCGAGCCTGCGCAGCAGGTACCCGACGACGATGACTTCCTCCAGCACGGAGTTCTGCATCGCGGACAGGATCAGCACGGGAAACTTCCACCACACCGAGGGCAGCGATTCCGGCACCACCGTGAGGTTGAACCCCGACTCGGTGGCGGCCAGGTAGAAGGCGAGCCCCGCGCTGCCGATGCCCGCCGCGACCAGCACACCCCGCCCCAGGTCCGGCCACGGCCGCGTGCGGTCGAACCCGATCGCGCGCAGCCCCGCGCCCTCCCGCATCAGCAGGTACGCAACCAGCGCCACGGGCACCAGCGCCGACGTGATTCCGAACAGCTGCCAGGCGAGGTCCAGCCACGGCCGCCCCGGTGTGTACGACCCGTTGAGCTGCGCCGCCTGGTCCTTGAGCGCGCCCGGTTTCGTGAGCGCTCCGACAAAACTGATCAGGGACGACACCGCGCTCGCGCCCAGCGAGAGCGCGAGAACGACCAGAACCTCGGTACGGAGGATCCGCGGCGTCACCCCCTGCCCGGGATGAGAACCGGCCACCCGCCCCGCCTCTGCCTGCACACCAGCCTCCAGTTCGGCCATCCCGCCGCATCACCGGCTCCGCCCGCCAGGGCCTCGGACGCGGGCACGGAGACCGCGCGTGACAGGCCCTGGGACGTCACAGCTTGCCCGACGGCGCGGCGGCGGACGGCACCAGGTCCAGGACCCGGCCCCGTACCGCGGGCCCGGCGCGTCCCGGGCGGCGGCGACGGCCCACCCGGCACCCGGCCGGCGAGGAGGCGGGCCGGGGCGGCCGGGCGTCCTCTCAGGCCCGTCCGGGGAATCCCACCGGCCAGGTGTGCACCGGATCGCCCCGGTGCATCAGCTCGCTGTAGCGGCGGGTGGTGGCGGCCAGCGCGGCTTCGCGCTCCAGACCGGCCTCCAGGGCTCGGTGGTACGTGTCCACCTGCCAGGAGGCACCGTTCACGCGCCGCCTGCACCGCTGCTCGATGATGCCGAGGTAGTAGTCGCGGTCCGCGGGCTCGATGCCCCAGGCGTCGAGCCCGGCCGCGGCCAGCGGCAGCAGCTCCTCCCGTACGAGCCTGACGGCCGGCACCCGCGCGGTCCCGTTCGCCCGTCCCGGCTTCGGCCAGACGATCTCCGCGTCGATGCCGTGGCGGCAGGCCGCGTCGAAGTTCTCCTCCGCGGCCTCGAAGGGAAGCCGCTTCCACACCGGCCGCGCGTCCTCGGCGAGAGCCCGGACCAGCCCGTAGTAGAAGGCCGCGTTGGCGATCACATCGGTCACCGTCGGCCCCGCGGGCAGCACCCTGTTCTCGACCCGCAGATGCGGTACGCCGTCGACCAGCCCGTACACGGGCCGGTTCCAGCGGTAGACCGTTCCGTTGTGCAGCACCAGCTCCTGGAGCCGCGGCACCCCGCCGTCGTCGAGCACCAGGAGCGGGTCCTCGTCGTCGCATATCGGCAGGAGGGCCGGGAAGTAGCGCACGTTCTCCTCGAAGAGCTCGTACGCCGAATCCACCCACCGCTCGCCGAACCACGTCCTGGGCCGTACGCCCTGGGCCTTCAGCTCCGGCGGGCGGGTGTCGGTGGCCTGCTGGAAGAGAGGCGGCCGCGACTCGCGCCACAGCTCGCGCCCGAAGAGGAACGGCGAGTTGGCGCCCACGGCTATCTGCACCGCCGCGACCGCCTGGGCCGCGTTCCACACGTCCGCGAACCGGTTCGGCGTGACCTGGAGGTGCAACTGCACGGAGGTGCAGGCCGCTTCGGGCGTAATGGAGGCGAAGGTACAGGTCAAACGCTCCACGCCGGCGATATCGAGGGTGAAGTCCTCGCCCCGCGCGGCGACGATCTGATCATTGAGCAGCTGGTAGCGGTCGATGTCGGAGAGGTTCGCCGAAACCAGATCATGACGCCCGAGTGTCGGCAGAATTCCGATCATCACAATGCCCGCGGCGACCTCCCGCGCCTTTCTGTCGGCATACCCCAGGCTGGTGCGCAACTCCTCTGCCAGCTGATCGAAGACGTGGCCTCCCAGCCGGTGCGGAACAATATTCACTTCCAGATTGAACATTCCGAGTTCGGTCTGGAAATCACTGCTGGCGATCCGGTCGAGGACCTCCGCGTTCACCATCGCCGGCATCCCGTCGGCTCCGGCGAGATTGAGCTCGATCTCCAGCCCCATGAGGTTCCTGGGACGGTCGAAGCGCTTCTCCGCCAGCAGCCGCTCCAGCCCCTCCAGGCACTGCTGGAGTTTCCTCCGGTACCGCTGCCGGTCCGACAGATCGAACCCGCCTGCTACGACCTTCTCCCCCATCGAAGTACCCCTCCTCGAGTGGGCGGCTCACAGCATCGGGCATTCACGTCACGATCGATGATGCCCAGACATGCTGATCCGTAACGTCCCGCGGCTGCCGAGGACCGGGTACTCTCGGCGGAGAAGCCCAGCGGCACATTCACTCGGCATGCGGCAGAAAGCAGATACCAGCCCTCCGCTGCCGGTGAAAAAATCCGATGATTTCCGGCCTACCGCTTCCGCCGGAACTTTCCAGGCCACAGGCCTGCGCTCCCGCTGAATGGGTAGATTCTCCCCAGAAAAAGGTCTTGATACAGCCTTGCCTGCAATACCGAAGACCGCTAGCTGAAACACCATGTGAACACGTCTCGTATAAACTCCGCAGACGAGGCAGAGAGTTGGCGCCCCGGCCATCGCCCCACGGCCCCCCTCTGACCCCGCACCTGCATCACACGCAGACAGCGCCGTCCGCACTGCCCACGCATCACCGTGTCTCCCAAGTGAGAGGCGACCCACCATGCCGCTGCTTGTCCCCCCGGCTCCCGCGCCCGCCCTGCGCAGCGTCCTCGCGGCACTCGGTTCCCCCACCGCCGTCCGGGAGGCCCGTCCCGCGGCCCTCCGTACGGCCCAGGGACCCCTGAGCCCCGAGTTCCCTCTTCCCGTCCACGTCCTGGACGGGATCATTCCCTCCGGCATGCCGCTGCGCACCCGGCTGACCGGCTGGCGGTTCCTGATCCGCAGCGGCGACCGCACGGTGGCCGCCGCCGACAGCATGCTCACCCCCGACGGGTGGGCCTTCTCCCATTTCTGCGAGGGCCCGTACATCACCTCCAGCGAGCGCGCGCTGCGTCAGGCCGAGACGATGACGACGCGCTACCAGCCCCGCCTGCTGTCCGTGCCGGAGCTCTACATGCTCACCCTGTGGCTGCACGACGGCCCTGAAGCACACACCGACGCCTCCGACACGATGCCGCTGCCGGCGGACCTGCTCGTGCCCCTGGCGCCCGCCCCGCCCGGCATCGCCTCGCACCGCCCGCACCGGGTCGCCGACCTGCTGCCGCTGCTGACCCACCGGCTCACGCCGCCGTCGGACGCCCCGCTCCTCAGCCAGTCCGCCTGACGACAGCGCCACACACCAGCCCCCGCGAGCTCCTCGCGACACCTTCCACGTCCACTGTGCCCCGTGCCCGCCCCGGCACGGGGCACAGTGCTGGCCCATCCGGACTAGCCCGTACCGGCCACCCCGAACCACCCGAAGATACGCCCCGGTTGGGCTGAACCGCCCGCACGGGTGATGCGTCATTAATCAGTAAGGAGAGCTGCCGTGAAATCCCTGCGGATCGACGCCCGTAGGGCAACACTGGGACCGGACCGACTGATACGGGGGGCGGCCATGAGCACCGCATCGAGCCGCAGGACACTCACCACAACGCAGCGAAAGAACCCTTCCATGTGCCAGCACAAGCCAGCCTGCCCGACCGCCGAATCCGCCGATCGGGAAGCCGCCCGTCTCGTGGCACACCATCCGGAGCAGGGCTGGAGCCTGCTGTGCAACGGAGTTCTCGTCTTCGAGGACACCGGTGAGCTGCTGCCGGACGGCCAGATCATCGCCCCGCACCGCCCGCTGGACGTCGTCAGGGCCGCGTAGCCCGGCCCGTACGCCGGATCACGGCCGTACGGCGATACGACGAGGGGCCGGCCCGGAGGAATCTCCGAACCGGCCCCGGCGCTTGTTCGCGCCCCTGCGCCGTTACCGCGCCCGTCAGTTGTCGTACGCGTCCAGCGGCGGGCACGAGCAGACGAGGTTGCGGTCACCGAACGCGCCGTCGATCCGGCGCACCGGCGGCCAGTACTTGTCCGGGGCCGACACCCCGGCCGGGAAGACCGCCACCTCACGGCTGTACGCGTGCTCCCACTCGCCGCCCAGCGCGGCCGCCGTGTGCGGCGCGTTGCGCAGCGGGTTGTCGTCCGCGGGCCACTCGCCCGACGCGACCTTCTCGATCTCCGCGCGAATGGCGATCATCGTGTCGCAGAACCGGTCGATCTCCGCCAGGTCCTCGCTCTCGGTCGGCTCGATCATCAGCGTCCCCGCCACCGGGAACGACATGGTCGGCGCGTGGAAGCCGTAGTCGATGAGGCGCTTGGCGATGTCGTCCACACTGACGCCCGTCGCCTTCGACAGCGGCCGCAGGTCGACGATGGCCTCGTGCGCCACCAGCCCGTTGGGGCCGGTGTAGAGCACGGGGTAGTGCGGCTCCAGCCGCTTGGCGATGTAGTTCGCCGCGAGCACGGCGACCTGCGTGGCGCGCTTGAGCCCCTCGCCGCCCATCAGGCGGACGTACGCCCACGAGATCGGCAGGATGCCCGCCGAGCCCCACGGGGCGGCCGAGATGGGCCCCACGCCCGTCTCCGGGCCGGCCGTCGGCTGGAGCGGGTGGTTCGGCAGGTACGGCGCCAGGTGGGCCCGGACACCGACCGGACCGACGCCGGGGCCGCCGCCGCCGTGCGGGATGCAGAAGGTCTTGTGCAGGTTCAGGTGCGAGACGTCGCCGCCGAACTTGCCCGGCTTGGCGAGCCCGACCAGCGCGTTGAGGTTGGCGCCGTCGACGTAGACCTGACCGCCGGCCTCGTGCACCGTCGCGCAGATGTCGGCGACGTGCTCCTCGAACACCCCGTGCGTGGACGGGTAGGTGATCATCAGCACCGACAGCTCGTCGCGGTACTGCTCGATCTTGGCGTGCAGGTCCTCGACGTCGACCTCGCCGTCCTCACGGGTCTTGACGACGACGACCTTCATGCCGGCCATGACCGCGCTCGCCGCGTTGGTGCCGTGCGCGGACGACGGGATCAGGCAGACCGTGCGCTGGTCGTCGCCGTTGGCCCGGTGGTACGCCCGTACCGCCAGCAGGCCCGCGAGCTCGCCCTGCGAACCGGCGTTCGGCTGGATCGACACCGCGTCGTACCCGGTGACCTCGGCCAGCCGCTCCTCCAGCTCCCGGATGAGCGTCAGGTACCCCTGCGCCTGCTCGACCGGCGCGAAGGGGTGGACCGCCCCGAACTCGGGCCAGGTGACCGGCTCCATCTCGGTGGTCGCGTTCAGCTTCATCGTGCAGGAGCCGAGCGGGATCATGCCGCGGTCGAGCGCGTAGTCGCGGTCGGCGAGCTTGCGCAGGTAGCGCAGCATCGCGGTCTCGGAGCGGTGCTGGTGGAAGACGGGGTGCGTGAGGACCTCGTCGGTCCGCAGCAGACCCTCGGGCAGCGCGTCGGCCGCCTGCGCGTCGAGCGCCTCGATGTCGGCGTCGACCCCGAAGGCCGCCCAGACCGCGGCGATCTGCGCGCGGCCCGTCGTCTCGTCGCAGGCCATGGAGACGTGGTCGGCATCGGCCAGGTACAGGTTGACCCCGCCCTCACGGGCCGCGGCGACGACGTCGGCCGCCCTGCCCGGGACCCGCGCGGTCAGCGTGTCGAAGTACGAGCCGTGCACGACCTCGACCCCGCCGGCCCGCAGGCCCTCGGCGAGCAGCGTCGCGTAGCGGTGCGTGCGGCGCGCGATGCCGCGCAGCCCGTCGGGGCCGTGGTAGACGGCGTACATCCCGGCCATGACCGCGAGCAGCACCTGCGCGGTGCAGATGTTGCTGGTGGCCTTCTCCCGGCGGATGTGCTGCTCACGCGTCTGGAGCGCCAGCCGGTACGCCTTGTTGCCGTCGGCGTCTACGGAGACACCCACGAGCCGCCCCGGCAGGCTGCGCGCGAACTTCTCGCGTACGGCCATGAACCCGGCGTGCGGGCCGCCGAAGCCCATCGGGACGCCGAAGCGCTGGGTGGTGCCCACCGCGATGTCCGCGCCGAGCTCGCCGGGCGAGGTCAGCAGCGTCAGCGCCAGCAGGTCGGCGGCGACGGTGACGATCGCACCGAGCTCGTGCGCCTGCTCGATGACGGGCTTGATGTCCCGTACGGCGCCCGAGGCGCCCGGGTACTGAAGCAGCACACCGAAGACACCACGCTCGGCGGCCTCGGCCGGAATGCCTCCGGACAGATCAGCGACGACGACGTCGACCCCGGTCGGCTCCGCACGCGTCCGGATGACGGCCACGGTCTGCGGCAGCGTGTCCGAGTCGATCAGGAAGACGCCGTTCTTGACCTTGCCGACGCGGCGCGAGAGCGCCATGGCCTCGGCGGCCGCGGTGCCCTCGTCGAGCAGCGAGGCGCCCGAGGTCGGCAGACCGGTCAGGTCGGCGACCATCGTCTGGAAGTTGAGCAGCGCCTCCAGGCGGCCCTGCGAGATCTCCGGCTGGTAGGGCGTGTACGCCGTGTACCAGGCCGGGTTCTCCATGACGTTGCGCAGGATCACCGGCGGCGTGAAGGTGCCGTAGTAGCCGAGCCCGATCATCGGGGCGAGCACCTGGTTGCGGTCCGCGAGCGTACGCAGCTCGGCCAGGACCTCGGCCTCCGTGCGGGCGTCGGGCAGCCCGAGCGCCTCGGCGCTCTTGATGACGTCCGGCACCGCGGCCGCGGTCAGCTCGTCGAGCGAGCCGTAACCGACCTGGGCGAGCATCTTGGCCTGAGCTCCGGCATCGGGCCCGATGTGGCGCTGCTCGAAGGGGATGCCACGCTCAAGCTGTGAGAGCGGAATGCGGTTTGCGGTCATCTGCGGAAGGCCTCCTGGTCTGACGCGACCTGCGAGGGGCACCACGGCACGGGTACCCGGACGGCCTCCCCCTCTGTCATCTCAACCTGAGAGCTTCACCGGAAGACCGTACGGACGTCGCTGACGCCGAGGGTCGTTCCGGCTTTCACCGTCGGTGAGGAAGGGAGCCGCAACAGGTGCTGTGCTCTTCTCCAGCACATGCCCGTCCGACGCCCGCCCTGCTTTCCAGAGTGACCTCGTCCGTGCGGTACGGGGGCCTGAGAGATTCCGGGGAGGATTTGCTCCTTCGGCGTCCCCGGCATGTTCACCGGAGACTCTCCCGCACGGGGTCAGCAGCCATTTGCCAGCCTACCAGCGAGCCTCGTCGCGGATCCCTCGAGTGGCCGAGTCCACAGTTGTGCACTTTCGTAGGGTCTTACGGAGCAGCTGCGATCAGTTGGAGGGACCGTGCAGACCGACATCGATCCGCGCAGTCTGATCGGCCGCAAGGCGTTCGACCGCAACGGCAACAAGATCGGAACGGTGGACGAGGTGTACCTCGACGACGCCACGGGAGTGCCCGAATGGGCAGCCGTACGCACCGGCCTCTTCGGCCGCGACGCCTTCGTCCCCCTGGAACCCAGCACGGTCGTGAACGACTCCCTCCGCGTCCCCTACGACCGCGCGCTGATCAAGGACGCCCCGGACTTCGGCGTCGGCCGCCACCTCTCCCCCGAGCAGGAACTCCAGCTCTACCACCACTACGGGCTCGACGTCGCCTCCCCCGCCCCCGACCGGGACTTCGGCCGGCTGGCCGGAGACGACCCCGCCTGATCCCCGGCCGCCCTCACCAGCGGGAGCGGATCCGACGGCACCAGATCCGGATCGTCCACCTTGAAGGTCCGCACCCGCCCGGGCGCCGACGTCGGCTCCTCGAACCGCACGGTGACCCTCCCGACCCCGCTGCCCTGCACCCATCCCGCTCCGTACACGGCGTGCCGCACGTCCTGCCCGGCCAGCCACCGGCGCTCCGGCGGCGCCTCGGGCACCGGCGCCCCGCCGCCGCCCGGATCCGCCTCCACGGCTTCTTCCGCCGACTGCGACTCCGCCTGCGCCCGCTCACCGGCCGCCTGGGCGAAAAGGTCCTCCTGCGTGAAGTCGGCGAGCCCGGTGACCCCCACCCCGAGCAGCCGCACCCCGCCCGTGGTGTCCACGGACTCCAGCAGCCGCCCTGCGGCCTCCCGCACCACCGCCGGGTCGTCCGTCGGCCCACGCAGCGTCTCGGAACGCGTCAGCGTCGAGAAGTCGTACCTCCGCACCTTGAGGACCACCGTCCTGCCCGACCGCCCGGCCGTCCGCAACCGCTGCACACACCGGTCGGACAGCCGGACCACTTCGGTCCTGATCCTGACCCGGTCATGCAGGTCCACCTCGAAGGTGTCCTCGACCGACACCGATTTCGCGTCCCGCTCGGCCACCACGGGCCGGTCGTCGTGCCCGACGGCCATCCGGTACAGCGAGACCCCGTGCGCCTTCCCCAGCAGCCGTACGAGCTCGTCCTCGCCCGCTTCCACCAGGTCGACGACGGCCGTCATCCCCGCCCGCCGAAGGTGCTCCCCGGTCGCAGGCCCGACCCCCGGCAGTGTCCGTACGGGCATCGGCCCCAGCAGCTCGCGCTCGGTGCCCGGCTCTATGAGCGTCAGCCCGTCCGGCTTGGCCTGCTCCGACGCGATCTTCGCGAGCATCTTGGAGCCCGCGAGCCCCACTGACCCCGTGAGCCCCGTGACCGCCCGGATGTCCGTCCGCAGCCGCTCTCCGGCCCTGCGGGCGGAGGCCGAGTCGTCGGCCACCCCGCCCGCCTCCAGGTCGACGAAGGCCTCGTCGAGGCTCAGCGGCTCCACCAGCGGGGAGAGCCGGCCGAGGAGTTCCATGACCTGTTCGCTCACGGCACGGTAGAGGGAGAAGCGCGGCATCAGATAGGCGGCGTTCGGGCACAGCCGGCGTGCCTGGGCCACCGGCATCGCGGAGTGCACCCCGAAGCGCCTGGCTTCGTACGAGGCAGTGGCGACGACCCCGCGGGTTCCGATACCGCCGACCACCACGGGCTTTCCGCGCAGACTCGGCTTCGCCGCCTGCTCTGCGGCGGCGTAGAAGGCATCCATGTCGAGATGCAGGATGGTGGGCGCGGATCTCACACCACCGATGCTGCCGTACGGCACTGACAATCGGCGGCCGGCAGCACGGCAGGAGGCCGGACCGCCCGTCAGACCGCCTTGTTGCGGCGCCGGGCGAGCTCGTCGGTGGGGTTGTGGCCCACCAGCGTCTCGCCCGTGTCGACGCGCTCGCCGTGCAGCTGGGACAGCGCGCTCTCCACGTCCCGCCAGACCACGCCCACGGCGATCCCGAACACGCCCTGCCCGCCCTGGAGAAGTTCGACGACCTCGTCGGGCGACGAGCACTCGTACACCGTCGCACCGTCACTCATGAGCGTCATCCGCTCGAGGTCCTGGAACCCGCGGGCCCGCAGGTGCTGGACGGCGGCGCGGATGTTCTGCAGTGCGACACCGGTGTCCAGGAACCGCTTGACGATCTTGAGGACGACGACGTCGCGAAAGCTGTAGAGACGCTGCGTACCCGACCCGTAAGCGGGCCGCACGCTCGGCTCGACCAGCCCCGTGCGTGCCCAGTAGTCAAGCTGCCGGTACGTGATACCAGCCGCCGCGCACGCGGTCGGCCCCCGGTACCCGATGCTCTCCGTGCTGTCGGCCGCCGCTGTCCCGCCCATGGCCGACGTCACGCTCTGCCGCCCCGCCAGAGGGCCGACCGCACTGCCGTGAAGCGGATACGGCCCGCCCGCCACCGTACCGTCGCCGCTGCTTCTCACGCCGACCTCCGTCCTTGACCTGCCCTGTCGACGGTAGGCAGTCACCCGGGGTGCGTCAACGATCGCCACACTCGGCACGCCGAGTGATAATCACCCTGAGAGTGGTTTCCCGTGCCCCACTCCGGGGAAAGGCTACTCGAATGCGCGGACGGCCCCTGGTGCACGGCTCACTGGCTGTTGGTCCCGAAGTCCTCAGGAGAGATCTGGTCGAGGAACTCACGGAACTTCTCCACCTCGTCCTCCTGCTCGTCGGGAATCGCGATACCGGCGTCGTCCAGCACGCCGTCGCTGCCGTAGATCGGCGTTCCGGTGCGCAGTGCCAGCGCTATGGCGTCCGAAGGCCTCGCACTGACCTCGACTCCACTGGCAAAGACCAGTTCAGCGTAGAAGACCCCTTCCCGCAGGTCGGTGATGCGGACTTCGGTGAGCTCCTGGCCGACCGCTTCGAGTACATCCTTGAAGAGATCATGGGTCAGCGGCCTGGCAGGGGCCATCCCCTGCTGGGCAAAGGCGATCGCGGTCGCCTCCCCCGGCCCGATCCAGATGGGGAGGTACCGATCGCCTCCCACTTCACGCAGGAGCACGATCGGTTGGTTCGAGGGCATTTCCACCCGGACACCTACGACGTCGAGCTCGTTCACACAGCAACCCTAGGACGTGCCTGGCAGGTTTGGGTAGTCGGGCTCCCCCATGCTCAGTGCAGCCGTACGCCGAGAGCCGTCTGGATGAGGGCCGAATGGAGCCGGACGGACAGCTCCGCGAGCTCCTTGGTCGTGGCCTCCGCATGCGCTCTGGTCTGCGGATTCCGGTGCCGGCGCAGCGGAGCGACGACCTGCTCGACCAGGCCGGCCTCCCGGTCCGCCGCCGCTTTCACCGCTCGCAGATGCCGCGGCTCCAGGCCGAAACGTCCCAGGTCGGCGACGAGCTTGGCCACCGTGACGGCATCGGCGTCGTACCCGCCACCCGGCAGGGACGAGATCAGGCCGTACGACTCCCACTCCTCGAGCTCCTTCTCGCCGACCTCGGCGGCGGCCAGGAACTCCGCGCGGCCGATCCGCACTGTGGCCGGGCGGTCGGCCTCGACCTCCGGCGAGCCGTCGTGCACGTCACGCGGCCCGCCGGCAGACGGAAGCTGCACCTGCTCACCGCGCTCCAGCGCTTCGAGATGCTCGCGGATGACCTTGAGCGGAAGATAGTAGTCGCGCTGCATACGCAGCACCTGGGCCAGCCGCTCGATGTCGTCCGGGCTGAATTTGCGGTATCCGGAGGGTGTCCGCTGCGGTTCGACAAGTCCCTCGGTCTCCAGAAAACGAATCTTGGAGATGGTGACCTCGGGAAACTCGTCGCGCAACAGGTTCAGCACGGTGCCGATACTCACCAGCCGACCGCCTGCGGTGGCGGTGCCGTCTCCGGCACCGCCCGTCAGTGTTCGCAGCATGGACCTTCCCGTACGGGTCAGATGGCCCGCTGGCTCGCGTAGAAGACCAGCCGGTACTTACCGATCTGCACCTCGTCGCCGTTCGACAGCGGAACCGAGTCGATCCGCTCCCGATTGACGTAGGTGCCGTTGAGACTGCCGACATCCGAGACGGTGAATCCGCCGTCAGCACCCCGACGGAATTCCACATGACGCCGTGAGACGGTCACGTCGTCGAGGAAGATGTCGCTCTGCGGGTGCCTGCCGGCCGTGGTCAGCTCACCGTCCAGGAGGAAGCGGCTGCCCGAATTCGGACCGCGTCGCACCACCAGCAGCGCCGCACCCAGCGGAAGGGCGTCGACGGCCGCCTGGGCCTCGGGCGAGAGCGAGGGAAGAGCAGTTTGCCCCGTCACTTCCGCCTCGTACGCCTCGAGCCCTGAAATGGAGATTGTCGACGTCGTCTCCGAGGGACGCTCGGCGGCGACTCCGGGCCGCAGCGGCGCTCCGCAGTTGGAACAGAAACGACTGGCCTCGGCATTGCGATGCCCGCACCTCGTACAAACCGGCAAGGCCGACATGGACGGACCCTCCTGCCGCGGCTGCCCCTCACGGGCATGGGATGCGTACGGATCGGAGGCAAACTCTCCACCCGTACTTGAGGCTGACGATTCCCCGAAACCTATGCGGCCAGGACCGGTGGGGTCAACAGCCGACGCGCCCCGACCGCCCGAAATGTCACCACCTGGACCAGTGACCTCGTCCCGGAAGAGCGGGCGCTCACCGCCCTGCTCCTCAGCTTCTCCACCACGCGGAGCACGGTGGCGGGCGGTGCTGTTCGCACTGTCCTCGCGTGCACTCTTGCCGAACAACTTCGCAAACAACTTCACGGGCGATTCCCCTTGACTGAAACAGACCCGCCCGTGGGGCAGGACGAACCCTGAATGAACACACCTGCCGAACCGGACATCTTCACAACGTCCGTATCCACCAAACAGTTTCCACCACGCACCATGCCTTCGGTGCGCCGACCCCCCGCAACCTCATGCCCTTGTCCCGGTACTCCCATTCGCCCCCGCCTCACTGCGGTGACGACCGAGCGTAGTCAGGCCGCTTCGCCGGTCGCAAGGCATCCACGACGATCTTCTCCGAGCGGGCGACAGTAGCGATGGCCTGCTCCTTCTCCAGCGTCTGCACCACACCGCCGGGGATGTTGAGCGCGGGCTCCAGGTCCTGCGGCTTGCCGATCACCTCGAAGCGGTACGGCGCGCCGACCTTCTGTCCGTCCACCTGGATGCCGCCGTCGCTGTCGGAGAAGTACGTGTCCGCGACCACCCTGACGTCATTGATCTGGATCGCTTCCGCGCCTGCCGCCCGCAGTTCCTGGATCGCGTCCAGCAGCATGTCGGCCTCGACCGTGGAGTGCGGGTCCGTGATCGTCAGCGTGATCCCGGGCCCCTGCGCCGCCACCGTACCGGCCAGCACACCGAGCTGACGTTCCTTCTCCAGCGTCTGCTTACGGGCCTCTTCCGCCTGGTCCGAGCTGTTCTCCAGCTCTGTCTTCTGGTCGTCGAGCTTCTGCTTCTCGTCCTCGAGCCGTTGCGTACGATCGTCCAGTTCGTCCAGGATGCGCACCAGATCCTCCTGGCGCGCTCCCCGCAGCGCGCTGTCGTCGCTGTTCGACCTGACCTGGATCGCGAGCCCGAGCCCGAGCACGAACAGCAGCAGCGCGACGACGAGTTGCGCCCGCGTGACGCGCGGAGGCCACAGACCCGCGATCAATCGCTGACGCCCTGTCGAGGGCCGCTGCGCCACCGGCTCCTGAGCCCGCACTTCTTCTTCGCCCTGCTGGGGGCTGTCTTCCGTACTCATCTGCCTCACGCCCGGAACACGTGACGGCGAATCGCCGCCGCGTTGGAGAAGATCCGGATGCCGAACACCACAACCACACCCGTGGACAGCTGCGCGCCGACGCCCAACTTGTCACCCAGGAACACGATCAACGCCGCCACCACGACGTTCGACAGGAAGGACACCACGAAGACCTTGTCGACGAAAATTCCGTCAAGCATGGCCCGCAGACCACCGAAGACCGCGTCGAGGGCCGCGACGACGGCGATCGGCAGGTACGGCTCGACGACCGCCGGCACCTCGGGCCGGACCAACAGTCCGACCACGACTCCCACGACGAGGCCCAGTACGGCGATCACGATGTGCCCTTCCCTGTGTTGGCCACGCCTTTCCCGGCGCCCCCGGCCAGCGGCTCTGCTGTACGTATGATCAGGCTCGGCGCGGCAGGAAGCCGGACCTCGTCCTGAGCGGAAATGCTTGTCCTGATGCCGTAGTTCTCCTGCAGCACATGCAGGTACTGACCATCGGCACTGTTTTGGAAATCGGTACTCAACCGCCGTCCGTCCCCCACCGCCAGTACCGTGTACGGAGGCACCAGCGGTCTGTTGTCGACCAGTATGGCGTCGCCGGCGGCACGGATCGCCGACAGGGAGGTCAGTCGCTGCCCGTTGATGGCCACAGCCTCGGCGCCCGAGGACCACAGACCATTGACGACCCTCTGCATGTCCCGGTCCCGCAATCGACCCGTATCGGAGAAGCTCGTGCTCTCCCGCGGACCGCCGCCGCCCTGGTCGGTGTCCTTGGCATCGTCCACGACGAGCTTCACCCCCGGCCCTTGCAGAGCCGTCGCTCCGGACAGCAGAGTGACCGGCCCGCCTTGGTCACCACCGTGTTCCTGAAGCGCCTTCCGCTGCCGTTCCCCCACATCGGCCCGGAGCTTTTCGACGTTCTGCTCCAGCTCGTCGGCCGCGGAGGTCTCCGCCTCGACACGGTCGATGAGCTCTTCACGTTCCTTCGCGACGACCGGTGCCGCGATCCGCGCCTGTGCGGCACCAACGGTGACGACCAGGGCGGCCAGCACAAGGCCAGCGGCCAGCCCGAGCTTCGCGCGCAGCGTGCGTGGCATCCCCGCGCTGCCGTCGGCCTTCCTGCGGGCCGCCGCCTCCGCGTACCCGTCGTCGAGGCTGTGGTCCATCACATTCGTCAGCAGTGACATGGACGCGTCGGGGCGCCGAGGTGGAGGAGAACTGCTCCGATCAGGGGACTGCTGCGACATGCCGCACATCGTCGCACGTCGGAGCTGTTACCGCCGAATGGCCCCACCGATGTGCCGGACGGAGTGTGACAACACCGTCCGGCACACCGGTCACACCTCAGTGACCTGCGCTGTCCACGACTGCGGCCCACTCGTCGAGCAACGCCTGGGCCGAATCGTCATCAGGCCCCTCGGCCCACAAATGAGTGACAGCCTCCGCCGGATCGGGCAGCACCATCACCCATCGGCCGTCCGCCTCGACCACACGTACACCGTCGGTCGTGTCCACGAACCGCTCTCCCGCGGCCTCGACCACACGGCGCATGACGAGGCCCTTCACCGCCCATGGTGTGGCCAGATCCCGTCGCAGCACATGGGCTCGCGGTATCCGCGCGTCGATCTGGCTCAGCGTGAGCTGGGTTCGGGCCACCAGCCCGATCAGCCGCACGAAGGCGGCGGAGCCGTCGAAGACGCTGCTGAACTCGGGAACGATGAAGCCACCGCGCCCGTCGCCACCGAAGATGGTGGACTCTTCACGGCCCACTCGTGTCAGGTCGTCCGGCGACGTGGTCGTCCAGTCCACCTGCGTTCCGTGATACGCCGCGACCTGCTCAGCGATCCTCGTGGTGGTCACGGGCAGCGCGACCCGCCCACTGCGCCGTTCAGCTGCGACCAGATCGAGCATCACCAGAAGCGCCCGGTCGTCCTCGATGATCCGTCCGCGCTCGTCGACGAGCGACAAGCGCTCACCCACCGGGTCGAACCGCACTCCGAAGGCGGCCCGCGCCGAAGCGACGATCTCACCGAGCCGCACAAGGCCGGAACGGCGAGAGTCCGCTGTCTCCGTCGGCCTGGATTCGTCGAGTCCAGGATTGATGGTCAGCGCGTCGACCCCGAGCCGTCCCAGCAGGCTCGGCAGCACAAGACCGGCACTTCCGTTGGAAGCGTCGACGACGACCTTGAGCCCCGATTCGGCGATACCCGTGACATCCAGGTTCCGCAACAACGACCCGGTATAGGAGTCGAAGACACTGGCCGGGAAGTGCAGGTCGCCGATCTCACCGGGAAAGGCCCGCCGGTACTCCTGCCGGGCAAACACCCGGTCGAGCTTGCGCTGTCCGGCCTGCGACAGGTCCGCGCCACGCTCGTCGAAGAACATGATGTCGACGGAGTCCGGCACACCCGGAGTCGTACGGATCATGATTCCGCCGGCGCTGCCACGCGCCGTCTGCTGACGCGCCACCGGCAGCGGCACATTCTCCAGATCGCGTACGTCGATGGCGCTCGCCTGAAGCGCCGAGATCACCGCCCGCTTCAGCGCACGCGCACCACGTGAATGGTCACGCGCGGTGGTGACCGTCGCCCCCTTCTTGAGCGTGGTGGCATAGGCACCCGCGAGGCGCACCGCCAGCTCGGGGGTGATCTCCACGTTCAGAATGCCGGAGACACCACGCGCTCCGAAGAGATGCGCCTGCCCTCGCGACTCCCAGATCACCGAGGTATTGACGAAGGCGCCGGCCTCGATGGTCTTGAACGGATAGACCCGCACATTGCCCTGAACAATCGATTCCTCACCGACGAGGCACTCGTCCCCGATGACGGCGCCGTCCTCGATCCGCGCGGCCCGCATGATGTCGGTGTTCTTTCCGATCACACAGCCGCGCAGGTTGCTGTGCTGACCGATGTAGACGTTGTCGTGCACGACGGCCCGATGGAGGAACGCCCCGCTCTTGACGACGACATTGGACCCTACGACCGTGTGCTCCCGGAGCTCCACGCCGGCCTCGACCTTGGCGTAGTCACCGATGTAGAGCGGCCCCCGCAGCACCGCGTCCGGGTGCACTTCGGCACCCTCCGCCACCCAGACTCCGGGAGAGATCTCGAAACCGTCGAGATCCACATCGACCTTGCCCTCCAGGACGTCGGCCTGAGCCTTGACGTAGCTCTCGTGCGTGCCCACGTCCTCCCAGTAGCCCTCGGCGACGTAGCCGTAGATCGGCTTGCCTTCCTTCATCAGCTGAGGGAAGACGTCACCCGACCAGTCGACAGAGACATCGGCCTCGACATAGTCGAACACCTCGGGCTCCATGACATAAATGCCCGTATTCACGGTGTCCGAGAAGACCTGCCCCCACGTGGGCTTCTCCAGGAACCGTTCGACCTTCCCTTCCTCGTCCACGATCGTGATGCCGAACTCCAGAGGGTTCGGCACCCGGGTCAGGCACACCGTGACCAGTGCGCCCTTCTCCTTGTGGAATCTGATCAGGTCGGTGAGGTCGAAGTCCGTGAGGGCATCACCCGAAATGACAAGGAATGCATCGTCCTTCAATGCTTCCTCGGCATTCTTCACACTGCCGGCAGTGCCGAGTGGCTTCTCCTCATTGGCATAGGTGAGCTCCATCCCAAGCTCTTCGCCGTCACCGAAGTAGTTCTTGACGAGCGAAGCCAGGAACTGCACGGTCACGACGGTCTCATTGAGCCCATGCCGCTTGAGCAGCCGTAGCACGTGCTCCATGATCGGCCGATTGGCGACCGGCAGGAGCGGCTTGGGCATGCTCGAGGTCATGGGGCGAAGGCGAGTGCCCTCGCCACCAGCCATCACGACGGCCTTCATGTCGGAAAATTCCTCCTCGAAGAGACGACGGTCTAACCGACTTCGCCCAGCCGGGGCTGCCCTAGAGGCATCATGCACAGACAATCAGGCACTTGGGCTGCGCCGTAATCGGCAGGCTCAATCGGCCGCGGTCTCCGCCTTCACCAGTCGGCGGACCTGAACCACGTAGAGGATTCCTGCCCACCAATACAGAGTTGTACCCCATCCGGCGAACGCCCATCCGAAAATAGCAGCCAGTGACGGCAGCCACCCGTTTCCGTCACTGAGAAGCAGCAACGGGAACGCATACATGAGGTTGAAGGTGGCGGCCTTCCCCAGGAAGTTGACCTGTGGCGGCGGATAGCCGTGCTTGCGAAGGATGCCCACCATCACCAGAAGCATCAGCTCACGGGCCAATAGGGCGGCGGTGAGCCACAGTGGCAGGATTTCGCGCCACGTGAGACCGAGCAGGGTGGAAAGGATGTACAGCCGGTCGGCAGCCGGGTCGAGCAGTCGTCCGAGCTTACTGATCTGATTCCAGCGGCGGGCGAGCTTCCCGTCGAGATAGTCGCTGATACCGCTGAGCATCAACACCAGCAATGCCCAGCCGTCACTCTTGGGCCCACCGAACACGGGCAGGAGGATCAGCCACAGAAACAATGGCACGCCGACGAGGCGAGCCATGCTGAGGATGTTCGGGATGGTGAGCACCCGGTCCGTCTGAACGCGGGTCTCCTGGACCTCCACCCGGGGGCCTCCTGTGGAAACGTGCCAATGATGCCCCCTGACCTTACCCGCACTCACAGCCGGCAGATGCGGAGGGGTACAGACGGCCCCGGAACGCAGGAAAGCCCCGCACCAGGAGGTGCGGGGCTTTCCCACAATAATTGTTCGGCGGTGTCCTACTCTCCCACAGGGTCCCCCCTGCAGTACCATCGGCGC
>NZ_JBSFUB010000066.1:0-42175 GCF_053591575.1 Streptomyces altiplanensis
GCGGTCCATGCCGCCGCGGTGTTCCGTGTGGCCGGCGCGCAGGACGTGCTGGAGCTGGGGGCGGGGCACGGGCGCGACGCCCTGTACTTCGCCGGCTGCGGGTTCACCGTCCGGGCCGCGGACTTCAGCGCCACGGGGCTGGGCCAGCTGGAGGAGCGGGCGGCGGAGTCGGGCCTCGGCCCTTCGGTGAGCGCCATGGTCCACGACGTGCGGCGCCCGCTGCCGCTGCCGGACGGATCGGTGGACGCCGTCTTCGCACACATGCTGCTGTGCATGGCGCTGACGACGGGGGAGATCCACGCGCTGGTGGGCGAGGTCCGGCGGGTGCTGAGGCCCGGCGGCACCTTCGTCTACACCGTCCGGCACACCGGCGACGCCCACTACGGGGCGGGCACGGTCCACGGCGACGGCGTCTTCGAGCACGGCGGGTTCGCGGTGCACTTCTTCGACCGCGACCTGGTCGACGCCCTCGCCCAGGGGTGGGAGCTCCGCGAGGTCCACGCCTTCGAGGAGGGCGACCTGCCACGCAGGCTGTGGCGGATCACGCAGACGCTGCCGGCCGCCGGGGGAGAGTGACGGCGCCGGGGATCCCCTCAGCGGGCTTCGAGGCCCGCCGCCGGATCTCCCTCGCCGATGGCGATCCACCAGTTCCTCTCGTCCCTGACGAGGAGCAGCTTCTGCCGCTTTCCCGTCTTCTGGTACACCAGCTCCACCTGGTTGAAGTAGGGCACGTCGCTCTCGAGCACCGTCGCTTCCACATGGCCTCGCGCGCCCGCGCCGTACTCACGGACGAGCCCCCGCGCCTCGGGGCCGGGCCGGTCGTAGTCCGGGCCCGCGAGCTGTGCCAGCCCTTCGGCGTCCTCGGCTTTCAGCCGCTGTACGTACACCCTTACGAGCGTGTCGACGTCCTCCGCGGTCTCCGCGACGTCCTGGTACTCGGACTTCTCCGCCCGCACCGTGACGTCGACCGGCGGGGAGTCGGCCGGGCCGTAGGGCAGCCGGAACCAGATCAGCCAGATGCCGACCGCCACGGCGGCCGCCCCCAGGGCGCCCGCACCCACCAGCGTGAAACGCTTGCGCATCAGCCCTCTGTTCCCGTAGTGCCTCCACGGACGGGGAGCCGTGAAAATGATCTCCACGAGAGAGGGGCAGGGCCAGAGCGCGGCGCGATTCGATGCACATACGTGATCACGGGAGACGGCCGCGCCGGACCAGCGCCTACGTGTCGCCGCGCTGGGCGGCGGAGCGACGGCGGAGCCGCAGCGGGAGCGCGTACCAGCAGAGGGCGAACCACAGCATCACGCCGCCGGCCAGGACCTCGGCGAGGACGCTCGGCAGTACCACGCGGAGTATCAGCAGGAGCGTGCAGCCGATGGTCAGTGCGAGCAGCACCATGCCGCACATCATCAGCCGGCTCGCCGCCTCCACGACTTCGTCCTTCATGCGCTGCCCGGACAGGAAGCGGTGGAGCGACACCGGCGCGATCAGCGATCCGGTGGCCGACGCGCCGAGCACCACGGTGATCACGTAGATGGCGCGGTCGATCGTGGCCAGCTCCCGGAAGAGGGGGGTGAAGGCCACGCTGAGCAGGAAGCCGAAGAGGATCTGCACGCCGGTCTGCGCGACCCTCGTCTCCTGCAGGATCTCGTTCCACCGGCGGTTGACCCGCTCGCGCGCCGGCTCCGGCGGTTCGTGGGCGGGTCCGGTGCCAGGAGTGTCCGCCTGGCAAGAGGCACACTCGCGAACCGCCGTGTTCGAGCCGGCCGGCTCCTCCGTCATGGTCATGGCATCCTCCGCATCCGAGGAAATCCTGATGCCCACTTCCGGCGACGTCATGCCCCTTGATCACCCTGTCACCAGGGGTGACCGGTCACTCACCCGGCGGGCTTCACGACCACGGTGAGCAGGTCCTGGCCGGTGATCGCCGCCAGTGACAGGGTGCGGTAACCCACGGAATCGAACAGGACGGTGATCCGGTCGCCCTCCTCGCCGAGAACCATGCCGTCGCCCCATTCGCTGTGCCGCACCCGCGTCCCCGTGGGGAACTCGGCGGCCGCCGGATGCCCGGGCGTACCGCTGTCCCGTTCGAAAAGCCTCTCTTCGAGCCCTTCCCCGGCCCCGGGCCCGCTGTCGCCGGAGTCCGCCGCGCACACGTCACAGTTCCCGCACGGGGCCTCGTAGGACTCGCCGAAGTAACCGAGGAGGAAGCGGCGGCGGCAGCCGGTGGTCTCGGCGTACGCCCGGACCATCTCCACCCGTGAGCGTTCCAGCTTCCGCCGCGCCTGCGCCGCCTGTGCCGCCCGCTCGGCGGCGTCGTCCGCCGTCACGTCCGGGACGGCGCGCACGTCCCCCTCCTCGTCCGTGGTCGCCGCCCCCACCTGCTCCAGGAGGTTGGCCGCCGCGGTCACGCGGTTGCGCGACAGGCCGGTCTCCTCGCCGAGCTCCTTCAGCGCGAGGGGGCCGCCGTGCTCGTGCAGACGGGCCGTGACCTCGGTGAGCGTGTCCTTGCCGGGCGCGCGGGCGGCGAAGAAGTTCTGCATGCCGGTGTCCTCCGGCCGGTAGTGGAGTACGGCGACGGCGGGCGCGCCGTCACGCCCGGCCCGGCCGGTCTCCTGGTAGTACGCGTCGAGGGACCCGGGCACGGAGGCGTGCAGCACGAACCGCACGTCTTCCTTGTCGATGCCCATGCCGAAGGCCGAGGTCGCGGCGACCACGTCCGTCTCCCCGGCCAGGAAGGAGTCGTGCACCCGCGAGCGTTCCTCGCCGCGCAGGCCGGCATGGTAGGCGGCGGCCGTCAGCCCCAGCCCGGCCAGTTCGGCCGCGTAGCTCTCCGCGTCCTTGCGGGTGGCCGCGTACACGATTCCGGGCTTGGCCTCCGCCGCCGCCCTCTCCACCACCGCCCGGCGCTTGTCCTCGTCGTCCAGGAAGCGGCGGACCTCCAGCGCGATGTTCGGCCGGTCGAACCCGGCGACGACCAGCGCGGGATCCTCCATGCCCAGCCGCTCCACGATCTCCTCGCGCACCGGAGGCGCGGCCGTGGCCGTCAGCGCGAGGACCGTGGGCCGGCCCACCCGCCGGACCACCTGGGCCAGGCGCAGGTAGTCGGGGCGGAAGTCGTGGCCCCAGGCGGACACGCACTGCGCCTCGTCGACGACGAAGAGCGCGGGCCCCGCCTGCGCCAGGCGTTCGACCACGTCGTCCTTGGCGAGCTGCTCGGGGGAGAGGAACAGGTACTCGGCGTCACCACCGCGCACCGCCTCCCAGGCCGCCGTGGTCTCCCCGGCCGCCTGGGCCGAGTTGACGGCGACCGCCTCCGGGGCGCTGTGCCGCAGCAGCCCGGCGATCTGGTCCCGTTGCAGGGCGATGAGCGGGGAGACGACCACGGCCGGGCCGGGGAGGGACAGCGTGGCCACCTGGTAGACGGCGGACTTCCCGGCGCCGGTCGGCATGACCACGAGGGTGTCGCGGCCGGCCGCGACCGCTTCCATCGCCCTCAGCTGTCCGGGCCTCAGTTCCTGCCAGCCGAACACCTCGGCGGCCGTCCGTTCGAGCCGGGCGGCGGTGGTGCGGGCGCCCTTTCCCGGTGTGGCGTGCCTCTCCTCGTCGTCCATGCCCTGCGACTACCCAGCATCCGCCCGCCCACCTCCCCGGCGAGCGGCTCCCGCGTCGTACGGCGCGACGCGTGCGGCCGGTCCGGCGCGGGCGCGTCAGCGGCGGGAGAGCGACGAGTCCCGCACCACCAGTTCCGGCTGGAGCACGATCCGCTGGTGCTGGTGACTCTGCGCCCCGTCGCCGGTCTCCTCGATGAGCAGGTCGGCGGCCATCCGCCCCATCCGGAAGGCCGGCTGGCGTACGGAGGTCAGCGGCACCGCGGCCGCCGAGGCGAACTCGATGTCGTCGTAGCCGACCAGGGCCACGTCGTCGGGAACGCTCACCCCGGCCCCGTAGAGCGCCTGGAGCATCCCCAGTGCCAGCAGGTCGTTGGCGCAGAACACCGCGGTCGGGCGGGAGGACATGCCCAGCAGCCGCGCACCGGAGTCGCGCCCCGCCGCCACGTCGAGCCGCTCGGCCTCGATCAGCCGCAGCCGCTCCGCCGGCAGCCCGGCCTCGGCCAGCGCCTGGAGGGCGCCCGTCCGCCGGTCCCGGCACTGGGCGAGGTGCAGGGGCCCGCTGACGTACGCGATCTCGGTGTGGCCCTGGGCGAGGAGGTGCCGTACGGCCAGCGTTCCGCCCAGGACGTCGTCGACGGAGACGGAGCACCCCTCGGCGCTGGGGGCCACCCGGTCGACGAGCACGTAGGGGATGCCCTGCCTCCGGAAGTGGCGCAGGTTGCCGCCGGTGGGGTCGACCGGAGTGATCAGTACGCCCCGCACCCGCTGCTCGCTGAAGAGGCCGAGGTACTCCGTCTCCTCGTCGGTGCTCTGGCCGCTGTTGCACAGCATCACCCCGAGCCCGGCCTCCCGCGCGGCCCGCTCGGCGCCGGAGGCGACGTCCACGAAGAAGGGGTTGGCCATGTCGAGCACGAGCAGGGAGATGATCCGGCTGTGGCCCGCCCGCAACTGGCGGGCCGACTCGCTGCGTACGTAGCCGAGCCGGTCGATGGTGGACAGGACCCGCGCCCGCGTCTCCTCCGTCACCGACTCGGGGCGGTTGATGACGTTCGAGACCGTGCCGACGGAGACCCCGGCGACCCGGGCGACGTCCTTGATACCCACCGACTGCGCCATCAGGCGGAGACCTCCACGCGCTCCAGTGCACTCAGACCGGCCGGCGCCCGCAGACCGGGCAGAAGACTGCCCGTGGCGAGCGCCCGGTGGTGGGTGGCACCGCTCGCGCTCCACGCGTCGGTCCCCTCACCGGAGTCGCGGCCGGAGCCGACACGCGATGTCGTGTCGCCGGTCTCCAGCAGCGGGCCGCCGACCACCTTACCTTCGGCGGCGACGGGCCGGCGCTTTCCGTCCCTGCTCCGGCCGGGCCCGATGCGGGGCCTGCGGACGACGGCGGGTGTGCGGGCGAGGGGCATGGTGTCCTTCCGGTCTTCTCCGAGGGGTCCGCTAAGGCAGGTGGAACACTTCGGTGAGCGGCTTCATCGCCTCGTCGGGCCGGTCACCGCCGGGCGTCCGCGCCGTGAAGGGGGGCCCTTCGTTCTCGAAGAAGGGGGCCATCTCGGCCTGCCAGCGGGCGTTGACGTCCGTGGCGGCCATGGCGGCCCGGGCCTCGGCGAAGTCCTCCGTCTCCAGGTAGCCGACGAGCAGTCCGTCCTCGCGCAGGAAGAGCGAGTAGTTGTGCCAGCCGGTGGCCGAGAGGGCTTCGAGCATGTCGGGCCAGACCGCCGCGTGCCGTTCGCGGTACTCCTCGAGGCGTTCCTGGCGGACCTTCAGCAGAAAGCAGACGCGTTGCATGTCCTCGTAGTGCCTCTCTCGTCCCGGGGGCCGGAATCAGAAGTCGGACTCGTCGATGTTCTTCCTGCCGAAGACGGCCGGCGGGCCGTGGAAGTCCACCGGGGCGCCGCCCGGGAGCACCTGGCCGGTGTCCGGGCGGCGCACTCCGGCAAGGGCTTTGACGAGGGTGGACCTGCCCGCGCCGTTCTCCCCGGCGAGGACGGGGGCCGGGCCCGTGCCGGGCTGGTTCATGGGGAGCTCCTCAAGGACGGCGCTTACCGCCTCCCACGCCGTGAAAGGTTTCAACGAAGTCCACCGGAAGCTAGACGTGGTGCGCAGACCCCGTCAATGGGTCGGCCCTTGAAACTTTCGGGGCCTTTCAATTTGTGATGCGTGGGCGGCCGTCCGGCCTCGGGCTCTTGACAGGTGCTGTGGGCACCCATAGCTTCACCGCGATGAAACGATTCACACATTCGCGTGGCACACAGGAGCGCTGACGATGACGAGCCGAGCCGACGTCTCCACCGTGAAGGCAGCCCTCAGAGCACAGGCCATCGAGACGCCGTCATGGGCGTACGGGAATTCGGGCACCCGCTTCAAGGTGTTCGCGCAGCGCGGGGTCCCCCGTACCCCGCAGGAGAAACTGGACGACGCCGCCCGCGTCCACGAACACACCGGCGCGGCCCCGACCGTCGCTCTCCACATTCCCTGGGACAGGGTCGACGGCTCCGGCGGATACGCGGAACTCGCCAAGTACGCCGAGGAGCGCGGCCTGCGGCTCGGGGCGATCAACTCCAACGTCTTCCAGGACGACGACTACAAGCTCGGCAGCGTCTGCCATCCGGACGCCGCCGTGCGCCGCAAGGCCCTGGACCACCTGCTGGAGTGCGTCGACATCATGGACGCCACCGGCTCCCGCGATCTGAAGCTGTGGTTCTCCGACGGCACCAACTACCCGGGCCAGGACGACATCCGGGCCCGTCAGGACCGGCTCGCGCAGGCCCTCTCCGCGGTGTACGAGCGCCTCGGCGACCACCAGCGGGTGCTGCTGGAGTACAAGCTCTTCGAGCCCGCCTTCTACACCATGGACGTGCCGGACTGGGGCACGGCGTACGCGCACTGCCTCAAGCTCGGCGAGAAGGCGCAGGTGGTGGTGGACACCGGACACCACGCGCCCGGCACCAACATCGAGTTCATCGTCGCCCTGCTGCTGCGGGAGGGCCGGCTCGGCGGGTTCGACTTCAACTCCCGCTTCTACGCCGACGACGACCTGATGGCCGGGGCGGCGGACCCGTTCCAGCTGTTCCGGATCATGTACGAGGTGGTACGGGGCGGCGGGCTCACCTCCGACGTGGCCTTCATGCTCGACCAGTGCCACAACATCGAGGCGAAGATCCCGGCGGTCATCCGTTCCGTGATGAACGTCCAGGAGGCCACCGCCAAGGCGCTGCTGGTGGACGGCGGCGCGCTCGCCGAGGCCCAGGCGTCGGGCGACGTCCTGGCCGCCAACGCGGTCCTCATGGACGCGTACAACACCGATGTCCGGCCGCTGCTCGCCGAGGTGCGCGAGGACCTGGGCATCGACCCCGACCCGATGGCGGCGTACCACCGCTCGGGCTGGGCCCGGAAGATCGTCGACGAGCGCGTGGGCGGGGCCCAGGCCGGATGGGGAGCGTGATCCGTATGACACGGCAGCATGAAGCGGTGGACGCACTGCTGGAGCGCTCGCACCGGCTGGGATCCGATCCGCGCAACACCAACTACGCCGGCGGCAACACGTCGGCCAAGGGCACCGCCGTCGACCCGGTGACCGGCGGCGACGTCGAGCTGATGTGGGTCAAGGGGTCCGGCGGCGACCTGGGCACGCTCGAGGCGGAAGGGCTCGCCGCGCTGCGCCTGGACCGGCTGCGCGCACTGACCGGGGTGTACCCGGGCGTCGAGCGCGAGGACGAGATGGTCGCCGCCTTCGACTACTGCCTGCACGGCAAGGGCGGCGCGGCCCCCTCGATCGACACCGCCATGCACGGACTCCTCGACGCCGCCCACGTGGACCACCTCCACCCCGACTCGGGGATCGCGCTGGCCTGTGCGGCGGACGGGGAGAAGCTGACCGCCGAGTGCTTCGGCGACAGCGTGGTGTGGGTGCCCTGGCGGAGGCCCGGTTTCCAGCTCGGCCTGGACATCGCCGCGGTCAAGGAGGCCAACCCCGGGGCCGTCGGCTGCGTTCTGGGCGGGCACGGCATCACGGCCTGGGGCGACACGTCCGAGGAGTGCGAGGCCAACTCGCTCCACATCATCCGCACCGCCGAGGCCTTCCTCGCCGAGCGGGGCCGCCCCGAGCCCTTCGGCCCGGTGCTGGAGGGGTACGAGCCGCTGGGCGAGGCCGAACGCCGGGAGAAGGCGGCCGCCCTCGCCCCGTACGTACGGGCCCTCGCCTGCGCCGACCGGCCGCAGGTCGGCCACTTCGACGACTCCGACGTCGTACTGGACTTCGTCTCCCGCGCCGAACACGGGCGGCTGGCCGCGCTGGGCACCTCCTGCCCGGACCACTTCCTGCGCACGAAGGTCAGGCCGCTGGTGCTCGACCTGCCGGCGTCCGCGCCCCTGGAGGAGGCGGTGGCCCGGCTGAAGGAACTGCACGCCGGGTACCGAGAGGAGTACCGCGCGTACTACGAGCGGCACGCGGAGCCCACCTCGCCCGCGATGCGGGGCGCGGACCCGGCGATCGTGCTGGTCCCCGGCGTCGGGATGTTCTCCTTCGGCAAGGACAAGCAGACCGCGCGGGTCGCGGGCGAGTTCTACGTCAACGCGATCAACGTGATGCGGGGCGCGGAGGCGGTCTCCTCGTACGCGCCGATCGAGGAGCGGGAGAAGTTCCGCATCGAGTACTGGGAGCTGGAGGAGGCCAAGCTGCGGCGGATGCCGCAGCCCAAGCCCCTCGCGACGCGGATCGCGCTGGTCACCGGCGCCGGCTCCGGCATCGGCCGGGCGATCGCGCACCGGCTCGTCGCGGCGGGCGCGTGCGTCGTGGTCGCCGACCTCGACGCACGGAAGGCGGCGGAGACCGCCGAGGAACTGGGCGGACCGGACAGGGCGGTCGCGGTCACGGTCGACGTGACGAGCGAGGAGCAGATCACCGGGGCCTTCCGGGAGGCGCTGCTGGCGTTCGGCGGGGTCGACCTGGTGGTCAACAACGCCGGTATCTCCATCTCCAAGCCGTTGCTGGACACCTCGGCGAAGGACTGGGACCTCCAGCACGACATCATGGCGCGCGGCTCCTTCCTGGTCTCGCGGGAGGCCGCACGGGTCATGATCGCGCAGGGCGTGGGCGGTGACATCGTCTACATCGCTTCCAAGAACTCCGTCTTCGCCGGACCGAACAACATCGCCTACTCGGCCACCAAGGCCGACCAGGCGCACCAGGTGCGGCTCCTGGCCGCGGAACTCGGCGAGCACGGGATCCGGGTCAACGGCGTCAATCCGGACGGGGTGGTGCGGGGCTCCGGCATCTTCGCGGGCGGCTGGGGCGCGCAGCGCGCCGCCGTCTACGGGGTGGAGGAGGCGAAGCTGGGGGAGTTCTACGCCCAGCGGACGCTGCTGAAGCGGGAGGTGCTGCCCGAGCACGTCGCGAACGCGGTGTTCGCGCTGACGGGCGGTGAGCTCACGCACACGACGGGGCTGCACATCCCGGTGGACGCGGGGGTCGCGGCGGCGTTCCTGCGGTAACGCTCCCGCTGTTTCCCGCCCTGCTCCACCCGGCCCCGCCCCGCCCCCACCCCACCGCACTCCACGAGGAACTGATGCCACCCACCCACACCTTCGCCGCCGTAGACCTGGGCGCCTCCAGCGGACGCGTCATGGTCGCCCGGGTCGGGCCCGGGACCCTGGACCTCCAGGAGGTGCACCGCTTCGCGAACCGGCCCGTGAGGACCGGCGGGACGCTGCACTGGGACGTCCTCGCCCTCTACCGGGGCGTGCTCGACGGCCTGCGGGCGGCCGGAGCGGCGGCCGGCGGGCGGCTGGCGGGGGTCGGGATCGACAGCTGGGCGGTGGACTACGGGCTGCTCGACGCCGGCGGCGCCCTGCTCGGCAACCCCGTGCACTACCGGGACACCCGGACCGACGGCGCCCCGGAGAAGGTCGCCGCCGCACTGCCGCCCGAGGAGCTGTACGCCGCCACGGGGCTCCAGCACCTGCCGTTCAACACCGTCTTCCAGCTCGTCGCGGCCCAGGGAACGCCACAACTCGCCGCCGCGAAGCAGCTGTTGCTGATCCCCGACCTGATCTCGTACTGGCTGACGGGCGAGGCGGGCACCGAGATCACCAACGCCTCCACCACCCAGCTCGTCGACCCGCGCACCCGCACCTGGTCGCCCGTCGTCGCCGCGCGCCTGGGCATCGACCTCGGGCTGTTCCCGCCGTTGCGCAGCCCCGGCGACCCGGCCGGACTGCTGCGGCCCGAGGTGCTGGCCGAGACGGGACTGACCGGCCCCGTCCCGGTGACCGCCGTGGGCTCGCACGACACGGCGTCGGCGGTGGTGGGCGTCCCCGCGGACGAGGGAGCGGACGGGGGCGGCTTCGCGTACATCGCCACCGGGACCTGGTCCCTCGCCGGGCTCGAACTCGACCGGCCGGTGCTCACCGAGGCGTCCCGGGCCGCGAACTTCACCAACGAGCTGGGGGTGGACGGCACCGTCCGCTACCTCCGCAACATCATGGGGCTGTGGCTGTTGCAGGAGTGCCTGCGCACCTGGGAGGCGCAGGGGGATCCGCAGGACCTCGCCGCCCTCCTCGACGGGGCGGCGCGGGCGGCCCCGCTGCGCTCGGTCGTGGACGCGGGCGACCCCGTTTTCCTCGCGCCGGACGACATGCCCCGCCGTATCGCACGGGCCTGCGCCCGCACCGGGCAGCCGGAGCCCCGTACACCCGTCGAGACCACCCGCTGCGTGCTCGACTCGCTCGCCCTGGCCCACCGCGCGGCCGTCGAGGAGGCCCAGGCGCTGTCCGGCCGGACGGCGGGCACGGTGCACGTCGTCGGCGGCGGCGCGCACAACACACTGCTGTGCCGGCTGACGGCGGACGCGACCGGCCTGCCGGTCGTCGCGGGCCCCGCCGAGGCGGCGGCGTTCGGCAACGTACTGGTCCAGGCGCGCGCGGCCGGGGCGGTCGGCGGCGGACTCGCCGGGCTGCGGGCCCTGCTGCGCGCCACCCAGCCCTTGCGGTACTACCGTCCGGCGGGTGACCGTTCCGCATGGGACGAGGCCGCGGACCGGATCGGCACAGGCTGCCGGGGGAGGAGGATGTGACGTGCGCGTAGCTCTCTTCGTCACCTGCGTGAACGACACGCTCTATCCGCGCACCGGGCAGGCCGTCGTGCGGCTGCTGGAGCGGCTGGGGGTGGAGGTGGACTTCCCGCAGGCCCAGACCTGCTGCGGGCAGCCGCAGTTCAACACCGGCTACCGCCACGAGACCGAGCCGCTGGTACGGCGGTACGACGCGGCCTTCGCCGACTACGAGTACGTCGTCACGCCCTCCGGTTCCTGCGCCGCGATGGTCCGCGACAACTACCCGCGGATCGGCGCCAGGGCGGCCGCCGAAGGGCGCGGCCGGGCGCTGGCGGACGCCGCGGCGCGGGCCGTGCCGAAGACGTACGAACTGACGGAGTTCCTGGTCGACGTCCTCGGCGTGACCGACGTCGGTGCCTGGTTCCCGCACCCCGTCACCTACCACCCGACCTGTCACGGGCTGCGCGTGCTGGGCCTGCGCGACCGGCCGCGCAGGCTGCTGGAGCGGGTCGGGGGGCTGGAGCTGCGCGAACTGCCGGGTGCGGAGGAGTGCTGCGGTTTCGGCGGCACGTTCGCCGTGAAGAACGCCGCCGTGTCGGCGGCGATGGGCGCGGACAAGGTGCGCAACATCGAGTCCACGGGCGCCGGGGCGGTGTGCACCGTCGACAACTCCTGCCTGATGCACATCGGCGGGACGCTCACCAGGCAGGGGTCCGCGGTGCGGCCCGTGCACATCGCGGAGATCCTCGCCGCGACCGAGGAGGAGCCGTACACATGAGCGGTACGAGCGGTACGTACCTGGGGATGCCGGCGTTCCCGGCCGCCGCGCGGGAGGCCGTGGGCAACGAGACGCTGCGCAGGAACCTCCGGCACGCCACGCACACCATCCGCGACAAGCGCGCCAGGGCCGTCGCCGAGCTGGACGACTGGGAGCAGCTGCGCGCCGCAGGCAAGGACGTGAAGGACCGGACGCTGCGCCATCTCGACCACTACCTCGTCCAGCTGGAGGAGTCGGTCACGGCGGCCGGCGGCACCGTGCACTGGGCCGCGGACGCCGAGGAGGCCAACCGGATCGTGACCGGGCTGGTGAAGGCGGCCGTCGGCGACGACACGCAGGAGCCCGAGGTCGTCAAGGTCAAGTCGATGGCCACACAGGAGATCGGGCTCAACGAGGCGCTGGAGGCCGAGGGCATCCGTGCCTACGAGACCGACCTCGCGGAGCTGATCGTGCAGCTCGGCGACGACCGGCCGTCGCACATCCTGGTGCCCGCCATCCACCGCAACCGGGGCGAGATCCGTGACATCTTCGCGCGTGAGATGGGGAGTTGGGGACGGGCCGCCCCCGAGGGGCTGACCGACACCCCGGCCGAACTGGCCGAGGCGGCCCGGCTGCACCTGCGGGAGAAGTTCCTGCGCGCCAAGGTCGGCATCTCGGGCGCCAACTTCATGGTGGCGGAGACCGGCACCCTCGTCGTGGTCGAGTCCGAGGGCAACGGGCGGATGTGCCTGACCCTCCCCGAGACACTGATCTCCGTCGTCGGCATCGAGAAGACCGTCCCGGCCTGGCGGGACCTGGAGGTGTACCTGCAGCTCCTGCCCCGCTCCTCGACGGCGGAGCGGATGAACCCGTACACGACCATGTGGACCGGTACGACGGACGGCGACGGGCCGCGCGACTTCCACCTGGTGCTCCTGGACAACGGCCGCACCGACACGCTGGCCGACGAGGTGGGGCGCCAGGCGCTGCGCTGCATCCGCTGCTCGGCGTGCCTGAACGTGTGCCCGGTCTACGAGCGGGCCGGCGGGCACGCGTACGGCTCGGTCTACCCGGGGCCGATCGGCGCGATCCTCAGCCCGCAGCTGCGCGGTACGGGGAGCGAGGTCGACGCCTCACTGCCGTACGCGTCGTCGCTGTGCGGGGCCTGTTACGAGGTGTGCCCCGTCGCCATCGACATCCCGGAGGTGCTGGTGCACCTGCGGGAGCGGGTGGTGGAGGGCGGGACGGTGACCAGGAACGGGGCGCGGGTCACGATCAGGCCCGCGAAGGGGCACGTGGCGGAGCGCGCGGCGATGCGCGCGGCGCGCTGGGCGCTGGACCACCCGGGCGCGCTGCGGGCCGGACAGCGGCTGGCGTCCCGTACCCGCCGCATCCATCCGAAGCGGCTGCCGGGGCCGGGGCGCGCGTGGAGCGACACGCGGGCACTGCCCGAGCTGCCCGCGGAACCGTTCAGGGACTGGTGGCAGCGCACCCGCGGAGGAGCCCGATGAACAGTGGCAGTGGCAGTGGCAGTGGCAGTGGCAGCAGGGAGCGGGTGCTGGCGCGGGTGCGCCGGGCCCTGGCGGACGTACCGGCCGGCGAGCGGCCGCAGGACGTACGGGTGGAGCGCGGCTACCTGCGGGTGCACGGCGACCGGAGTACCGAGGAGACGGTCGAACTGCTCGCGGAGAACCTGGCGGACTACCGGGCGGTCGTGCACCGGACGGACCCGGCCGGGCTGGAGGGCCTGCTGATGCGGCTCCTGGCCGAGCGCGGTGCGCGGTCGGTGCTCGTACCGCCGGGGCTCCCGCCGCACTGGCTGGCCTCCGCGGGCCCGGTCCGGGTGCACGACCGGGAGGCGAGCACCACGCGTCAGCTCGACGCCGTGGACAGCGTGGTCACGGGCTGCGCGGTCGCGATCGCCGAGACCGGCACGATCGTTCTGGACGGCGGCCCCGACCAGGGCAGGCGCCGGATCACCCTGGTGCCCGATCACCACATCTGTGTCGTACGGGTCCCGGACCAGGTGGTCGGCTCGGTGCCCCAGGCCCTGGAGCGGCTGGATCCCCGGCGGCCGCTGACCTGGATCTCGGGCCCCTCGGCGACCAGCGACATCGAGCTGGACCGGGTCGAGGGCGTGCACGGCCCGCGCACCCTGGAGGTGGTTCTGGTCGAGGGACCGGACGACTGACCGGACCCCTGGCTCTCCCCTCGCCCTCCCCGCGCCCTCTCCTTGCAGAGGACTGGACCACTGAACCCGCATGTGGCTCTGGCCCGGTGGTGGCCCGGCGCGTAACGTGACGCGGCATGACCTGCGAGGGGACGGCTGATTCATGAAGATCCTCATCAGCGCCGACATGGAGGGCGCCACCGGTGTCACCTGGCCCGCCGACGTGCTGCCGGGCACACCGCAGTGGGAGCGCTGCCGCTCCCTGTTCACGTCCGACGTCAACGCGGCCGTTCTCGGCTTCTTCGACGGGGGCGCCGACCAGGTGCTCGTCAACGAGGCGCACTGGACCATGCGCAACCTCTTCCTGGAGCACCTCGACGAGCGCGTCGAGATGCTCACGGGCCGGCACAAGTCGCTCAGCATGGTCGAGGGCGTGCAGCACGGGGACGTGGACGGCATCGCCTTCGTCGGCTACCACACCGGCGCCGGCACCGAGGGCGTCCTCGCGCACACCTACCTCGCCAACTCCATCACGGGCGTGTGGGTCAACGGCGAGCGGGCCAGTGAGGGCCTGCTCAACTCCCACGTCGTCGCGGAGTACGGCGTACCGGTGGTCCTCGTCACAGGCGACGACCTGACCTGCGAGGACGCCGAGGGCTACGCGCCCCGGGCCCGCAAGGTCGCGGTCAAGGACCACGTCTCGCGGTACGCCGCGGTGTGCCGCACCCCGGCCCGCACCGCCGCCGACATCAGGGCCGCCGCGAAGGAGGCGACGGCTCTCGCCGTACGCCACGAACCGGTGCGCGGCGGCCCGTTCACCGTGGAGCTGGAATTCGACGCGGAGCACCTTTCAGGCGTCGCGACCGTGGTACCGGGGGTGGAGGCGACCGGAGAACGGCGTGTCGCGTACACCAGCGGGACGATGTATGAGGGCATTCGTACGTTCAAGGCCGTGACGACGATCGTCTCGGCCGCAGTGGAGGAGCAGTATGGCTGACCACCAGCCGGCCGACGGGGGAACGGCCGACGGGCTCGCGCTCGACGAGGTCGTGACCTTCACGTCCGACCTCATCCGGATCGACACCACCAACCGCGGCGGCGGCGACTGTCGCGAGCGCCCGGCCGCCGAGTACGTCGCCGAGCGGCTGGCCGGCGCCGGGCTCGCCCCCCTCCTGCTCGAACGGACCCCCGGACGGACCAACGTCGTGGCCAGGATCGCCGGCACGGACCCGTCCGCCGACGCCCTCCTCGTCCACGGTCACCTCGACGTCGTACCCGCCGAGCCCGCCGACTGGAGCGTGCACCCCTTCTCCGGGGAGGTCCGCGACGGCGTGGTCTGGGGCCGTGGCGCCATCGACATGAAGAACATGGACGCGATGGTCCTCGCCGTCGTACGGGGCTGGGCGCGCTCCGGCACCCGGCCCCGCCGCGACATCGTGCTCGCCTTCACCGCCGACGAGGAGGCCAGCGCGGCCGACGGCTCCGGTTTCCTCGCCGACGAGCACCCCGAGCTCTTCGAGGGCTGTACGGAAGGCATCAGCGAATCCGGCGCCTACACCTTCCACGCGGGCCCCGGCATGGAGATCTACCCGATCGCGACGGGGGAGCGGGGCACCGGCTGGCTCAAGCTCACCGGCGTCGGCACGGCGGGCCACGGCTCCAAGGTCAACCGGGACAACGCCGTGAGCAGGCTGGCGGCCGCCGTCGCCCGGATCGGCGCGTACGAGTGGCCGGTGCGGCTCACCCCGACCGTCCGGGCCGCCCTCACCGAGCTCGCCGCCCTGCACCACCTCGACGCACCGGACTTCGACGCGCCCGGCTTCGATGTGGACGCGCTGCTCAACAAGCTGGGCCCGGCCGCCGAGCTGGTCGAGGCGACGGTACGGGGCAGCGCCAACCCGACCATGCTGGACGCCGGTTACAAGGTCAACGTCATCCCGGGACGGGCGACCGCCTACGTCGACGGGCGGTTCCTGCCCGGCGGCGAGGAGGAGTTCCGCCGGACCATGGACCTGCTCACGGGAGACCTGGTGGACTGGGAGTTCCACCACCGGGAGACCGCCCTCCAGGCGCCCACCGACTCCCCGACGTACGCGAAACTGCGCGCCGCGGTGGAGCACTTCGCCCCCGGCGCGCACGTCGTGCCGTACTGCATGTCGGGCGGCACGGACGCCAAGCAGTTCTCCCGGCTCGGCATCACGGGGTACGGCTTCTCGCCGCTGAAACTGCCCGCCGACTTCGACTACGGGGCGCTCTTCCACGGCGTGGACGAACGGGTTCCGGTCGAGGCCCTCCACTTCGGCGTGCGGGTGCTCGACCATTATCTGAAGACCGCGTAACAGACCGCACAGCAGACCGCACAGCAGATCCCACAGCTCGGGGAGTTGAAAGGCATGGTGCCCACAGGGCCGTACGGAAGCTGGCCGTCGCCGATCGGCGCCGGGCTCGCCGCCTCGCACGGCGGGCACCCGGAGTACGTCGGGATGATCGGCGACGAGGTGTGGTGGACCGTGCCGCGCCCCACCGAGGGCGGACGGCGCGCGCTGGTGCGCCGGCGGGCGGACGGCGCCGAGGAATCGGTTCTGCCGGCCCCCTGGAACGTACGCAGCAGAGTCGTCGAGTACGGCGGCCTGCCCTGGGCCGGCGCCCAGCGCGCGGCGGGCGGCCCGCTCGTCGTCTTCGTCCACTTCCCCGACCAGCGGCTCTACGCGTACGAACCCGACGTGCCCGGCGCCGGGCCCCGGCCCCTCACCCCCGTCTCGGCCGTCGGCGGCGGGCTGCGCTGGGTCGACCCGCAGCTGCGTACGGACCGGGGCGCGGCGGGCGAGGTGTGGTGCGTGATGGAGGAGTTCACGGGCGAGGCCCCCACCGACGTACGGCGCGTCATCGTCGCCGTACCGCTCGACGGCTCCGCCGCCGAGGACCGCGCCGCCGTACGGGAACTCTCCGACGGCGCGCACCGCTTCGTCACCGGTCCCCGCCTCTGCCCGGACGGACTGCGGGCGGCCTGGATCGCCTGGGACCACCCCCGGATGCCCTGGGACGGCACGGAAGTGATCCTCGCGGACGTCGCCGAGGACGGCACCTTCCGCGACCCGCGGAGCTTCCTCGGCGGACCCGAGGAGTCGGTCGCCCAGGTCGACTGGACCGCCGACGGACAACTGCTCTACGCCAGTGACGCCGGCGGGTGGTGGAACCTGTACCGCGCGGACCCGCACGGGGCGGCGGCGGTCCCGCTCTGCGCCCGCGCCGAGGAGTTCGCCGGGCCGCTCTGGAAGATCGGCCTGCGCTGGTTCCACCCGCTGGACAACGGCCTGATCGCCGTCATCCACGGCAGCGGCACCACAGCGCTGGGCATTCTCGACCCGGAGAGCTGCGAAGTCGTCGACTCGGCGGGCCCCTGGACCGAGTGGGCCCCCACGCTCGCCGTGCACGGGAGCCGGGTCGTCGGCGTCGCCGCCAGCCCGCGCAGCGCGTACGAGGTCATGGAGCTCGACACCTTCACCGGGCACACCCGGGTCATCGGCTCCGCGCACGACGACCCGGTGGACCCCGCCTTCTATCCCGAGCCGCAGATCCGCGTCTTCACCGGACCCGACGGCCACGAGATCCACGCCCACATCTACCCGCCGCACAACCCCGGCCGCGTCGCCCCCGGCGACGAGCTGCCGCCGTACGTGGTGTGGGCGCACGGCGGGCCGACCGGGCGCGCCCCGCTCGTACTCGACCTGGAGATCGCCTACTTCACCTCGCGCGGCATCGGCGTCGCCGAGGTCGACTACGGCGGCTCCGCCGGGTACGGACGCGAGTACCGTGACCGGCTGCGCGAACAGTGGGGCGTCGTGGACGTCGAGGACTGCGCCGCCGTCGCCGTCGCCCTGGCCGAAGAGGGCACGGCCGATCCGCGCAGGCTCGCGATCCGCGGCGGCAGCGCGGGCGGCTGGACGGCGGCGGCCTCGCTGGCCGGCACCGACGTCTATGCCTGCGGCACCGTGATCTACCCGATCCTCGACCTGGAGGGCTGGGCGACGGGCGAGACCCACGACTTCGAGTCGCGGTACATGGAGAGCCTCGTCGGACCGCTCGCCGCCTGCCCCGACCGCTACCGCGACCGTTCGCCCGTGCACCGGGCGGACCGGATCACCGCACCGTTCCTGCTGCTCCAGGGGCTCGACGACGTGATCTGCCCGCCCGCGCAGTGCGAGAGGTTCCTGGAGCGCATGGCGGGACGCGGCATCCCGCACGCGTATCTCGCCTTCGAGGGGGAGGGGCACGGTTTCCGCAGGGCCGAGACCATGACCCGCGCACTGGAGGCCGAACTCTCCCTCTACGTCCGGACCTTCGGCATCGACCGCGACGACGTACCCCCTCTGGAGCTCACCCCATGACCCCTGTTCCTTCGATGCCTCCGCTGTCCCCGATGCCTCTGACGCCTCTGACCAGGCCCCCGCGGCTGAGGGCGGGGGCGCGGGTCGCCGTCGTGGCCCCCGGCGGGCCCGTTCCCGGGGAGCGGCTCGAAGAGGGCCTCGACATCCTGCGGAGCTGGGACCTCGAACCGGTGACAGGCCCCCATGTGCTGGACGTGCACCGGCGGTTCGGATACCTGGCGGGAACGGACGAGGCGCGGGCCCGGGACCTGGAGGAGGCCTGGTGCGACCCGTCGGTGGACGCGGTGATCTGTGCGCGGGGCGGCTACGGGTCCCAGCGCATGGTGGACCTGGTCGACTGGGCGGCGATGCGCGCGGCCGGACCCAAGGTCTTCGTCGGCTACAGCGACATCACCGCCCTCCACGAGGCCTTCGCCGTACGGCTGGGCCTGGCCACGCTGCACGGGCCGATGACCGCGAGCGTTCCCTTCCTCAAGGACGGCCCGACGCGGGATTCGCTGCGGGCCACGCTCTTCGAGCCCGAGTCGGTCATGACGCTCGGCCTGGAGGCGGCGGGCGTCCTGGTCCCCGGCCGGGCGCGCGGCGTCACGCTCGGCGGCTGCGTCAGCCTGCTCGCCGCCGACCTGGGCACTCCGTACGCCAGACCCGGCGCCCGCGGCGGCCTGCTGCTCGTCGAGGACATCGGCGAGGAGGCGTACCGCCTCGACCGGATCCTCACCCAGCTGCTGCGCTCCGGCTGGCTGGACGGCGTGGCGGGCATCGCCCTCGGCTCGTGGGAGGGGTGCGGCCCGTACGAGGAGGAGGTGCGGGCGCTGCTGCACGACCGGCTGGGCTCCCTGGGGGTGCCGGTCGTCGAGGAGCTGGGCTTCGGGCACTGCGCGACCGCTCTGACCATGCCGCTCGGCGTGCCCGCCGTACTCGACACGGACACCCGCACCCTCACCCTCGACGTGCCCGCGCTGCGGTGAGGCGGCAGGCGCTCAGGTCCCCGGGTGGTCGCCCGTCGCCCCGTCGATGAGCTCACGCATGATGTCCATGTGGCCCGCGTGCCGCGCGGTGTCCTCCAGCATGTGGATGAGCACCCAGCGCATCGACACGGTGCTGCCCGACCACGACGTGCCCCGCGTGTCCAGGCCGAGCTCGGCTGTCGCCCGGTCGGCGGCGGCCCGTGCGCGGCCGTAGAACTCCACGATGTCCGCGGTGGACTCGTCGTCCGTCACCGTCATGTCGTCCTGCGGCTCGAACCACATCGGCTCGCTCTCGCGCCCGAACGTGGTGCAGAACCACCCGTACTCGACGCTCGCCAGGTGCTTCACCAGGCCCAGCAGACTGGTCCCGGACGGGGTCATGGGCCGGCGCAGCTGCTCGTCGTCGAGGCCGTCGAGCTTCCACAGCACGGCATCGCGGTGCCGGTCCAGGGCGGCCTGGAGGCTTTCCTTCTCGCCACCGGTGAAGGGAACACGTTTCGTCATTCCCAGAACGTAACAGCCGGGTCCGACAACGCTCTTCCCGAAGCCGTGGCCAGGCCCGGCCGGCCGTTCTTCACAGATTCTCCGGCATCCGCCCCGGCCGCGACCGTTGACAGCCGTACGACGCGTGTCCCAGCATGACGGGCGCCGATACTGACCGGTCGGTAAGGTGCCCTCAGCGTGGAGGTCCGCATGCCCCGTCGCCCTCGCCGGCCCGTTCCCGCGTCCCGCAGACCGATCGTCCTCGCCGTCGGCGCGGCGCTCGCCGCGCCCCTCGCCCTGGCCGCCCCCGGGCAGGCCGGCGCGACGGCCGGGTTCACCGTCACCCCCCTGAAGTTCACGGTGCAGGCGGGCGGCAGGAAGTGCACCGTCGACGCCGACCTCTACCGCCCCGCCGGAGCGGACAGGGCCCGCCCCGCGCCCGCCGTCCTCACCACCAACGGCTTCGGCGGCAGCAAGGCCGACGGCTCCACCGACGCCACCGCCAAGGCCTTCGCCACCCGCGGCTACGTCGCCCTCGCCTACTCCGGCCTCGGCTTCGGCAAGTCCGGCTGCCCCGTCTCGCTCAACGACCCGGACATCGACGGCAGGGCCGCGTCGGGCCTGATCGACTTCCTGGGCGGCACCCGCGCGGCCGACGACGGCACCCGCGCCGACTACGTCCTCAGGGACGGCGCGGGCGACCCGCGCGTCGGGATGATCGGCGGCTCGTACGGCGGCACCGTCCAGCTGGCCACGGCCGCGAACGACCGCCGCCTGGACGCCCTCGTGCCCCTGATCACCTGGAACGACCTCGCCTACTCCCTCGACCCCAACAACGCCACGGACGACCGGGCCGTCCCCGGCGCGTACAAGTACCAGTGGACGTCCGGCTTCTTCCTCATGGGCGAGGCGCAGGGCCTGCTCAACCCGGGCCTCGACCTGTCCCGGGCCGGTGGCGGGGGCTGCCTGCACTTCGTCTCCGAGGCCTGCGGGACCACCCGCCTGCTGGCCTCGGGCCGCTACCCCGCAGGCCGCACCGCCGAGATGCTCGCCTACGCGCGCAGCGTCTCCCCGGTCTCGTACCTCCACAAGGTCAAGGCGCCGACACTGATCGTCCAGGGCCAGGCCGACACCCTCTTCAACCTCAACGAGGCGGAGGCGACGTACAAGGCCCTCAAGGCCCAGGGCACCGAGACCCGCATGATCTGGCAGTCCTGGGGCCACAGCGGCGGCCTCACCGACCCCGCAGCCGGTGAACTCGACCTGGCCCGGGGCGATCTGGAGGCCAGTTACGTCGGCCGGCGCATCCTCGCCTGGTTCGACCGCTACCTGCACGGCAGGAAGGGCACCGGCACCGGCCCCGCCTTCGCGTACTACCGCGACTGGCAGAGCGGCTACGGCACGGCCGCCGCGCCGCCCGCCCTGTCGCGGAAGGTGTACCTCTCCGGCGACGGCAAGCTCGTCGACAACCGCTCCAAGGTCGTGCGCGGCGCCCGCGAGTACCGCAACCGCCTCTTCCCCACCAGCCACTCCGAGAACTCCCTGGCCGGTCTGGCCGGTCTGCCCGACCGCGGGCCCGGCGACGCCCCGGGCACCTACCTCGGCTGGTCCACCGAGCCGCTCAAGGCCCCCGTGGACGTGGTCGGCGCGCCGAGAGCGACCCTCCAGGTCGTCTCCCCGAAGACCGAGCGCGTACAGCACTCGGGTGACGCCGCCGACAAGCTCGTCCTCTTCGCCAAGCTGTACGACGTCGCCCCCGACGGCACGAAGACGCTCGTCCAGCGCCTCGTCGCACCGGTCCGCGTGCCGGACGTGACCCGCCGCTTCACCGTCTCGCTCCCCGGCATCGTGCACCGCTACGAGACCGGACACCGGCTGGAGTTCGTCGTCGCGGCCAGCGACGACGCGTACTACGGCAACCGGGGCGTCAAGCCGGTGACGGTCACCAGCGCCCCCGAGGACACCGGTGTCCTGGAGCTTCCGGTGACCAGGGGCTCGCTCGGCTGACGGCGCTCCCCGCCGCACACCCGGTCGCGCGCGCCGGGGGAGGACGGAAGTAGCCTGGAGGAATGTCCGAGAGCCCCGAGCGCGCCCCCTGCCTCGCCGAGGGCCCGCGCGTGGGCCTGCGGCACTTCAGCCACGCCGACGCCGACGAGTTCACCGCGCTGGCGCGCGAGAGCAGGAGCCTGCACCACCCGTGGCTCTTCCCGCCGGAGCGGCCCGCGGCGTACACCGCCTACGCGAGCCTGCTCATCGACAACCCGGCGCGGGCCGGCTTCCTGGTGTACGAGCGCCCGGACGGCCGCATCGCGGGTTTCATCAACATCAACAACATCGTCGGGGGCAACTTCCTGTGCGGCGCGCTGGGCTACGGCGCGTTCGCGCACGCGGCGGGCCGCGGCCTGATGAGCGAGGGCCTCGGCCTGGTCATGGACCAGGCCTTCGGCCCCATGGGCCTGCACCGGCTGGAGGCCAACATCCAGCCCGCGAACAAGGCGTCCATCGCGCTCGTCCGCAGGGCCGGGTTCCGGCTGGAGGGCTTCTCGCCGGACTTCATCCACATCGACGGCGCCTGGCGCGACCACGAACGGTGGGCGATCACCTCGCAGATGCGCCGCTGACCCTCGGCGGTCCTCCTCAGGACCCCTGGTCACAGAGGCGTCCGCCGTGTTCGGATGGGCGTCGGGCGCCGGTGGGCGGCGGCCCGTGTGAGGGAGTGAGACTGCCTTGGCCACGACCGTGCGACGTGCCGTACTGACCCTGCCCGCCGCCCCTCTGGGGCCGGAGAACCCGCTGCCGGTGCTCCGCCCCCTCGACGAGACCCACGTCATCGACGAGCGTTCGCGCGCGCTGCTGCCGCGCGACATGGCCCGCCAGGTAGGTTACGAACCGCTGCGCACCCTCCTGCCCGTACGCGTCCTGGACGGATACGGACGCGAGCGCGCGCAGACGGACCTCGACACGATCGTCATCGAGAACGACCGGCTGCGCGCGACCGTGCTGCCGGGGCTCGGCGGGCGCGTGCACTCGCTGTTCCACAAGCCGTCGGGACGCGAACTGCTCTACCGCAACCCGGTCTTCCAGCCCGCCGACTTCGCGCTCAACGGCGCCTGGTTCTCCGGCGGACTGGAGTGGAACATCGGCGCCACCGGGCACACGGCGCTGTCCTGCGCCCCGCTGCACGCCGCGGTCGTCCCCGCCCCCGACGGCGGCGACATGGTCAGGCTCTGGGAGTGGGAACGGCTGCGCGACCTGCCCTTCCAGATGGACCTGTGGCTGCCGGCCGACTCCGACTTCCTGTACGTCGGCGTACGGATACGCAACCCGCACGAGCGGACCGTACCCACCTACTGGTGGTCCAACATCGCCGTCCCGGAGGACGAGGGGAGCCGGGTGCTCGCCCCGGCGGACGAAGCCTGGCACTTCGGGTACGAACGCCGCCTGCGGCGCGTGCCGGTGCCGGAGTCCCACGGCGACGGCACCGACCGCACGTACCCGCTGCGCGGCGAGTTCCCGGCCGACTACTTCTACGAGGTGCCCGAAGGGGCCCGCAAGTGGATCGCCTCGCTCGACGCCGACGGGCGGGGGCTCGTCCAGACCTCCACCGACCTGCTGCGCGGCCGCAAACTGTTCCTGTGGGGCGCGGGCCGCGGCGGACGGCGCTGGCAGCAGTGGCTGACCGAACCGGGGACCCCGGGGTACGCCGAGATCCAGGCCGGCCTCGCCCGCACCCAGCTGGAGCACGTACCGCTGGAGGCCGGCGCCGAGTTCAGCTGGCTGGAGGCGTACGGTCCGCTGGCCGCCGACCCGGGGGCGGTGCACGGCGAGGACTGGGCGGCGGCCCGCGCGGAGGCCGGGGCCCGGCTGGAGGACGCGCTGCCGCGCGCGCGGGTGGAGGCGGCCTACGAGGCGTGGCGGCCGTACGCCGACCACGAGCCCGGCGAGTCGCTCGCCACCGGCTCCGGGTGGGGCGCGCTCGAAGTCGTGCGCGCCGCACTGGTGCTCCCCGGCACGCCCTTCGACGAGGCGACGCTCGGCGAACAGCAGCTGCCGTGGCTGGAGCTGGAGCGCAGCGGCACCTTCCCGGCGTCGCACGAGGCGGCCCTGCCGGGCCCGTCGCTGGTCGCGCCGCACTGGCGGGACATGCTGGAGACGGCGCCGGCGGAGCCCCTCACCGAATACCACCTGGGGGTCGCCCAGTGGCACGCGGGCGATGAGGCCCAGGCCGTGCGCAGCTGGGAGCGGGGGCTCAAACTGGCCTCCGCGCGCTGGCCGTTGCTGCGCTGCCTCGCCGTCGCCGACCGGGAGGCGGGCAACTCCGGGCGCGCCGCCGACCATTACGCCGAGGCGTTCGACGACCTCCTCCGCCAGGAGCGGGGCGACGGCGAGGGCCAGGAGCGGGCCGACGGCGAGGCGTGGACCGCGGCGACGGCCGCACTCGGCCGCGAGGCGATCGCCGCGCTTCTCGGGGCACAGCGTCCGGAGGCGGCCCGCGCCGTCTGGGAGGGGCTGCACCCCGCCGTACGCGAGAGCGGCCGCTTCCGGCTCGTCGAGGCGCAACTCCTCGTCGCCGAGGGGGACAGGGAGGGTGCCCGCGCGCTCTTCGACGCCGGCTTCGAGGTGCCCGACCTGCGCGAGGGCGCGGAGGTGCTGGGCGAGGTGTGGGCGGCGGTGGCCGGCGACGAGCCGCTGCCCGAGGCGTACGACTACCGGATGCGGCCGGCGGCGGAGTAGCCGGCGGTCAGACCGCCGCGCGCCGGTCGACGTACTCGAAGACCGAGCCGTCGGGGTGCGCGGCGATCAGGTTGCGGCCCACCGGGGTCGGGACGGGGCCCGCGATGATGCGGGCGCCGGCCCCGGCCAGGGCCGCGCCCGCCTCGTCGACGTCCTTGACGGCGATGGTGGCCGACACCTTGCGCAGCACTTCGAGTTCGGACTCGGGGCCGCTCATCAGGAGGAAGCAGCCGACCGCGGCGACGGAGACCCCGCCGCGCTCGAAGCGCAGGGCGCGGCTTTGGGTGAGGCGTTCGTAGAAGGCCACCGTGGCCTCCAGGTCGTCGACGCAGATGCGCAGCGTGGTTCCGAGGATCTCCATGGGGGCCAGGGTAGTTGGTGGCCCGGCCGTCCGACGGGTGTACGCCCTTGGTGCGGACCGGCCCCGCAGGGCCGCCGGCCCGCACTCCGGTACGTCACGCGCGGCAGAGCACCTCCCCGTGCGGCACCATGAACCACGCGTCGTCCCGGCCGCCCCACTCGTGCCACGCCCCCGCGATCGCCGCCAGTTCGTCCGCGGTCGCGTGGCCGCCGTCCACCGCCAGTTCGGCGTACACGGATGCCGTCGTACGGTCCGCCCACAGCCCGCTCCACCAGGCGCGCTCGTCCGGCGCGGCGAAGCACCAGGCCGCCGCCGAGGCCCGTACGTCGGTGAAGCCGGCGCGCCGCGCCCAGGACAGGAGCCTGCGGCCCGCGTCCGGTTCGCCGCCGTTCGCGCGGGCGACCCGGCCGTACAGCTGCTGCCACTCGTCCATGAGCGGCACCTGGGGGAACCACGTCATCGCGGCGTAGTCGCTGTCGCGCGCCGCGACGACGCCGCCGGGGCGGCACACGCGGCGCATCTCCCGCAGGGCCCGCACCGGGTCGCCGACGTGCTGGAGCACCTGGTGGGCGTGGACGACGTCGAAGGACTCGTCGGGGAAGTCGAGCGCGTGGACATCGGCCACCGCGAACTCCACGTTCTCCAGGCCGCGTTCCGCCGCCGCCTCGCGCGCCCGCCCGAGCACGTCCCCGGCCGCGTCGACCGCCGTCACCCGGCCGGGGGCGACGAGCGCGGCCAGGTCGGCCGTGATGGTGCCGGGACCGCAGCCCACGTCCAGCACGTCCAGCCCCGGCCGCAGTTCGTCCAGGAGGTACGCCGCCGAGTTGGCGGCGGTCCGCCAGCTGTGCGAGCGCAGCACCGACTCGTGGTGCCCATGGGTGTAGACCGCGGTCTCCTCCGGCATGGCGTACTCCTTCTCTCGGCTTCTCGCGGAAGCGGTACGCCGTACGCTACGCCGCCACGCCGGAATGTGAGACGCGTATCTTGAGATGTGAGACGTGGTGCTCCGTCGGTCTCATGTGCCCCGTACCTGCGGCAGCACCTTCGTGCGGTAGAAGTCGAAGAAGCCGCGCTGGTCGGGGCCGATCTGGTTCACGTACACCCGGTCGAAACCCGCGTCGGCGTAGGCCAGCAGCTCACGCGCGTGCGCGTCGGCGTCGTCGCCGCACACCACGTTCGAGGCGACCATGTCCTCGGTGACGAGGGTCGACGCCTGCTCGAAGTGGCGTGGTGTGGGCAGGATCTGGCCCAGTTCGCCGGGCAGCTGGTCGTTCGGCCACAGCCGGTGGACCGTGCGCACCGCCGCGTCACGGTCGGGCCCGTAACAGACCTTGGTGCCGCCGCTGACCGGCTTGGTGCCGCCGCCGCTCCGGAAGCGGGTCACCGCATCCTCGTCGGGGGCCATGGTGATCAGCCCGTCGCCGATGCGCGAGGCCAGCGCCATGGCCTTGGGACCGAAGGCGGAGATGTCGATCGGGACGTGCTCGTCGGGCACGGTGTAGAGCCGGGCGTTCTCCACCGTGTAGTGCTTGCCCTCGTGGCTGACCTCGTTGCCGTCGAAGAGGCTGCGGATCAGCTGCACGGCCTCCTCCAGCATCTCCAGCCGTACCCGGGTGCTGGGCCAGGCGCCGCCCAGGATGTGCTCGTTGAGCGCCTCGCCGCTGCCCACACCGAGCCGGAACCGGCCCTCGCCGAGCTGGACGGCCGCCGTGGCCGCGGCCTGGGCGACCACGGCCGGGTGCATCCGCACGGTCGGACAGGTGACGGCGGTCTGCACCGGCAGGGAGACCGCCTCGGACAGGGCGCCGATCACCGACCAGACGAAGGGGCTCTGCCCCTGTTCCTCGTTCCACGGATGGTAGTGGTCGGAGATCCACAGGGCCTGGAAGCCGGCCTGCTCGGCCATCCGCGCCTGCTCGACGAGATCCTTGGGGCCGAACTCCTCGCTCGACAGGAAATATCCGAACTCGGTCATGGGAAGTGCCTCCAGCGTGAACGGTTTCCGCGGGCGGGTAACCGGCGCGCGCCCGGGGAAACCCGCGCCGCCCGGTGTTTGGCCCCCGGGCTCGGGGGCACCGGGAAGGTCCATCGCCACCGCCCCGTGTACGAGGTGAAAGCGTGACCCGTCAACGTCCCCGCATCGTGATCGTCGGAGCCGGTTTCGCGGGCCATCAGGCCGCGAAGACCCTCTCCCGGGAGGTCCGGGACAAGGCCGAGATCGTCCTCCTCAACCCCACCGACTACTTCCTCTACCTCCCCCTCCTGCCGCAGGTCGCCGCAGGCATCCTCGAACCGCGCCGGGTGACGGTGTCGCTGCCGGGGACGCTTCCCCGCGTACGGCTGGTCCTCGGGGAGGCGGACCGCATCGATCTGGCGTCGCACCGCGTGCACTACACGGGCCCCGAGGGCGACACGGGCGAGCTGGAGTACGACCGGCTCGTGCTGGCCGTCGGCAGCGTCAACAAGCTGCTGCCGATCCCCGGCGTCGCCGAGTACGCCCACGGCTTCCGGGGGCTGCCCGAAGCCCTCTACCTGCGCGACCACGTGACCCGCCAGATCGAACTGGCCGCCGCCGCCGGCGACCCCGACGAGTGCGCCGCGCGCTGCACCTTCGTCGTCGTCGGCGCCGGCTACACCGGGACCGAGGTCGCCGCCCAGGGCAAGATGTTCACCGACGCCCTCGTCCGCAAGCAGAGTGCCTGGCGGCACGCCGGGCACAAGCCGCGCTGGCTGCTCCTCGACATCGCGCCGCGCGTCCTGCCCGAACTGGACCGGCGCCTGTCGCAGACCGCGGACAAGGTGCTGCGCGGGCGCGGGGTCGACGTACGGACGGGGACGTCCGTCAAGGAGGCCACCCCGGAAGGGGTCCGGCTGGACGACGGCGAGTTCGTCGGCACGAAGTCCCTGATCTGGTGCGTCGGCGTGCGTCCCGACCCGCTGGTCTCCGAGGTCGGCCTGCCGGTCGAACGCGGGCGCCTGCTCGTCGAACCCGAACTGAACGTGCCCGGGCACCCGGAGGTCTTCGCCTGCGGTGACGCCGCGGCCGTACCGGACCTCACCCGGCCGGGGGAGTTCACGCCGATGACCGCCCAGCACGCCGCCCGGCAGGGAAAGGTGGCGGGCCGCAATGTCGCCGCGTCCCTGGGGTACGGGGAACGGCAGGCGTACCGCCACAACGACATGGGGTTCCTCGTGGACCTCGGCGGGGTCAAGGCCGCCGCCAACCCGCTCGGCATCCCCCTGTCCGGGCCGGTCGCGGGCGCGGTGACGCGCGGTTACCACCTCGCCGCCATGCCGGGGAACCGGATCCGGGTCGCGGCCGACTGGGCGCTCGACGCCGTACTGCCGCGCCAGGCCGTACAGCTGGGCCTCGTACGGTCCTGGTCGGTCCCGCTCGACACCTCGTCACCGGAACTGGCCAGGGTCCCCGGCGCACGCGAGCGGCCGGACGACAATCACGCCCAAGGGGTGACCACGAGGAGTGACCACAAGGAGTGACATGGACAGCGAACAGCTCATCCAGCTCGGGCAGCAGCTGAGGGTGGACGCGGTACGGGCCGCCGACGCGGCCCAGTCGGGCCATCCGACCTCGTCGATGTCGGCGGCGGACCTCGCGGCCGTACTCCTCGCCGGGCACCTGCACTACGACTTCGACCGGCCGGACCACCCCGGCAACGACCGGTTCATCCTCTCCAAGGGCCACGCGTCGCCCCTGCTGTACGCCATGTACCGGGCGGCCGGCGCCGTCGACGACGAGGAACTGCTGACGTACCGGCGGCTCGGCAGCCGCCTCGAAGGACACCCCACGCCCAGGCTCCCCTGGGTGGACGTGGCGACGGGCTCGCTCGGGCAGGGGCTGCCGGTCGGCGTCGGAGTGGCGCTGGCGGGCAAGCGCCTGGGCCAGGTCCCCTACCGCGTGTGGGTGCTGAGCGGCGACAGCGAGATGGCGGAGGGATCGGTGTGGGAGGCCGTCGAGCACGCGGCCGACCAGCACCTCGACAACCTCACCCTGATCATCGACGTCAACCGGCTCGGGCAGCGCGGCCCCACCCGGCACGGATGGGACCTGGCGGCGTACACCCGCAGGCTGCGTGCCTTCGGCTGGCACACCATCGAGGTCGACGGGCACGACGTCGAGGCCGTTGACGCCGCCTTCAACGAGGCGCGTTCGACCACCGGGCGGCCCACCGCGGTCGTCGCGCGCACCCGCAAGGGGCGCGGCGTCGCCGCCGTGGAGGACCAGGAAGGCAAGCACGGCAAGCCCCTGAAGGACGCCGGGGAAGCGATCGAGGAGCTCGGCGGCCCCCGGTTCGTCCGGGTGGAGGTCAACAAGCCGCACGCCGACCGGAGTCCGGGCACCCCCGCCGCAGGCCCCCTGGAACTGCCGCGCTACGAGCGGGGCGACGAGGTCGCCACGCGCAACGCGTACGGCGAGGCGCTCGCCGCACTCGGAACCGCACGCCCCGACGTCGTGGCCCTGGACGGCGAGGTGAGCGACTCCACGCGGGCGCAGTTCTTCGCGAAGGAGCACCCGGACCGGTTCTTCGAGTGCTACATCGCCGAGCAGCAACTGGTCGCGGCGGCGGTCGGGATGCAGACGCGCGGTTACGTCCCGTACGCCTCCTCCTTCGCGGCGTTCCTCACCCGCGCCCACGACTTCGTGCGGATGGCGGCGGTCAGCAGGGCCGGCATCAACGTGGTCGGCTCGCACGCCGGAGTGGCCATCGGCGAGGACGGGCCCTCCCAGATGGGACTCGAGGACCTCGCGATGTTCCGCGCCGTACACGGCAGCACCGTCCTGTACCCGTGCGACGCCAACCAGACCGCGCACCTCGTCGCCGCGATGGCGGAGGGCGACGCGCAGAGCCGGGGCGTGCGCTACCTGCGCACCAGCAGGGGTGCGATGCCCGTCCTCTACGGGCCCAACGAGGAGTTCCCGGTCGGCGGCAGCAAGCTGCTGCGCTCCGGCGACGACGACAGGCTCACCCTGCTCGCCGCGGGCGTGACGGTCCACGAGGCGCTGCGCGCGGCCGACCTGCTCGCCCAGGACGGCCTGCCGGTCCGGGTCGTCGACCTGTACTCGGTCAAGCCGGTCGACGAGCGCGCCGTACAGGCGGCGGCGGAGGCCACCGGCTGCCTGGTGACGGTGGAGGACCACCACCCGCAGGGCGGTCTGGGCGACGCGGTCGCCGAGGTGTTCGCCGACGGGCGCCCGGCGCCGCGGCTGGTCCGCCTGGCCGTGGGGAACATGCCGGGTTCCGCCACGGAGCAGGAGCAGCTGAACGCCGCGGGCATCGACGCGGACTCGATCGCGGCCGCCGTGAAGCTCCTGGCGGAGAAGGCGGTCGTACGGTGAGAGAGCGGCGGGGAGCGGCTGGCGGGGCGCCCTGAACACCCCGCCGGCCCTCCCCGCGCCGCGCGGGCCCGCCCACCGGCGCGGGCCCGTGCTCGTGCTGTTCCGAGCACGGCCGCTGTGGCTGTACGGCCCGGAGCGAGCCCAGGAGGAGAGACGATGAGCGACGACACCACGACCGTGCGGGCCGGACACCGCACGGTGACCGTCCACCGCCCCGGGAAGGTCCTCTTCCCCGACTGCGGCCTCACCAAGGCCGATGTCGCCGACTACTACCGGCGGATGTCGGCCTTCATGGTGCCCCAGCTGCGCGGCCGGCCCCTCATGCTGGAGCGCCGGCCCGACGGCACCGAAGGCCCGCGCTTCATGCAGAAGGACACCCCCGCCCACTACCCCGAGTGGGTGCGCCGTGTGCGGGTCCCCAAGGAGGGCGGCACCGTCACGCACACCGTGTGCGACAACAGCGCCACCCTCGTCTTCCTGGCCGACCAGGCGTGCCTGACCTTCCACCGCTGGCTCTCGCGGGCCGGCCGCGTCGAGTGGCCCGACCGGCTGGTCTTCGACCTCGACCCTCCCGGGGACGACTTCCCGGCCGTACGGGAGGCGGCGCACCGGCTCGGCGAACTCCTCGACCAGCTGCGACTGCCGTCCACGCTCATGACCACGGGCTCCAAGGGCCTGCACGTGATCGTGCCCCTCGACGGGAACACCACGTTCGACGACTCCCGCGCCTTCGCCAAGGAGGTCGCGGACACCCTCGCCGAGCGCCACCCGGACGCGCTGACCACGGCCGTACGCAAACAGTCCCGGGGCGGCCGCCTCTACCTCGACGTCCAGCGCAACGCCTACGCGCAGACGGCCGTCGCCCCCTGGTCGGTCCGGCCCAAGGAGGGCGCGCCGGTCGCCGCGCCCCTCTCGTGGGGACAGCTCGACGACAAGGAACTGACCGCGCGCAGCTGGGCGTTGACGGACACCGGCGCCGTACTGGAACAGGCCCGCACGAACCCCTGGTCGGACGTGTCCTCCCGGGGCCGGGCGCTGGGCCCGGCGCGCAGGCGCCTGCGCGCCCTGCGCTGACCGGCCCGGAGCGGCGCTACGCGGGAAAGGGCCTGCCGGGCCGGACGCCCCCGGCGCCGCCGCCCGCGTCCAGGCGGGTGATGCGGCGCTGCGCGGCGAACGCGGCGGCCGGGTAGCGGGGGTCGGGCCGCAGGGCGTACTCGCGCAGGCACGCCTCGGTGAACTTGATGACGTGCTCGTCGCCGTGTTCGGCGGCCCGCGCGCCCAGTTCGTCCATCGGCGGCAGGTCCGGGACCTCCGACCGCCAGGCCGCCGTGCCCTCGTCGCGCCGGTCGGTGGTGAAGGCCAGCAGGAACGCCGCGTGCACCTGCCACAGCCGGGCCAGTGTCGGTTCGTGGAGCTCGTGCGGCAGGTGCGGGAGCAGGATGCGTACGGCGGCCGGTGCGGTGACGCCGTGGATCAGCGGAACCGGGTAGACCTCGGGGTGGCCGAGGAAGACGTCGGCGAACTGGGCCGTCATCTCGCTCAGCAGCCGGGGCGCCTGTTCCGGGGCCAGCCATTCCAGCGACGCGTGGTAGCCGGGCAGTTCGCCGAGGCTGTCCAGCCGCCGGCGGGCGGTGCCCGGACCCATCGGGCCGTCGTGTGCCACGCGGGGCAGCGCGGCGACCGCGGCGGGCAGGCCGTAGGGGCCGCGCAGCCGGGGGCGGCCGGGAAGCTCGGTGTGGCGGGCGGCCCAGTACGCCAGTCCGCGGGCCAGCTCGTTGAGCTGGAGCCGCGTGGGCTTGCCTGCGGCGGCGTACAGGCCGCGTACCGCGTGCGCGGTGCGGATGAGGCCGTGGGTCAGGCCGGCGAACAGGCCCGGGAGCAGGCGCGGCCACCAGCGGACCAGCACCTCGCGCCAGTGCGCCCCGGCCAGTTCGCGGACGAAGAGCCGCTCCCAGTCCCCGGCCCGGTCGAAGCTCCCGAGCGCGGGGCGCCAGGAGGACTCGTCCGCGGGGTCCAGTGCGAAGCGCGCGGCGGGCGGCTCGTGGTGCTCCATCGCGGCCCGGTAGCGCCGTACCCACCGGGCGACCTCGTCCTCCTGCCCGAGCAGGGCCAGGGCCTCGGCGCCCATCGGGCCGTGGTTGGCGAGGTCCACGCCCTGCCCGCGCTCGTACCCGAGGTCGTCCATCTGTTCCAGGGCTTCGTTGACCGCGTCGCTGTAGCTGACCGACGGCATGGGAACTTCACCTCTCGGACGTTCGGCTGCTGCGGGAACGGGGGCCGGCGCCGCCCCGGCGCCGTGGGAGCCGCGCGGGTCCCACGGCGCTGTCCGTGCCGACGGCACCGTGGCGCGGGCGGGTTCAGAGGGCGTAGGGCTGTTCGGCGCGCGCGGTGCGCAGCGCCTTGCCCCACCAGGCCACCTGGTCCAGCAGCTTCTTCGCTGCCGCGTCCGCGCCCTGGGGCGCCTCGCCGTCGGCGAACGCGGTCCAGGGGTTGTGCAGGCTGACCATCTCGCGGACCGTCATGGCGTGTACCTCGGCGAAGACCTGCCGCAGGTGTTCGGCGGCGCGCAGGCCGCCGCCCATGCCGCCGTAGGACACGAGGCCGACCGGCTTGGCGGCCCACTCCTGGAGGTGCCAGTCGATGATGTTCTTCAGCGAGGCGGGGTAGGAGTGGTTGTACTCCGGGGTGACCACGACGAACGCGTCGGCCGCCGCCAGCCGCTGGGACAGGGCGTCCTTGACCGGTCGCACGTGGTCGGCCGGCTCCTCGCCCATCGCCGGCATGGACATCGGCAGCGGGTGCTCCAGGACGTCGATCACATCGACCGTCAGGTCGCCGCGGGTCTGGGCCTGCTGGGCGAACCAGTGACCGACCTTGTCGCCGAGGCGTCCGCCGCGGGCGCTGCCGATGATGACGGCGAGGGACAGGGGCTGGGTGGTCATGGTCTACCTCCGGAAGAAACGGATGGGGCCGGCGGGGCATGGTGCCCCGGCTCGAAAGTAAACTACACCGTGCGGAGCAAAAAGTCTCCAGGCCCTCCTCGTTCCGCTTTCACCGGCTGCGTCGAGGCGGTCGTGAGGGTGCGGCGCGGCCGAACGTGCGGCCTCGCCGTCGGCCATGGAGGGGGCGGGCGGAGCGCGGCAGTCGGTGAAACCCGCCGACCGCCCCGCTCCGTCGCGGGGCGCGCTGGAGCGCCGGCCGGCCCCGCGGGGGAGGGGGTCAGATCCCGCTTCCGTACAGCCGCAGGAAGGCGGCCACTCCTGAGGCGACCAGGGCGTCCAGCTCGCCCTGTGGCAGCGGGAGGGCACCGTGGAAGGACCTTTCGTAGGCCTCGGACATGACCAGCTGGGTGAAGTGGGCGGCGGCGTCCTGGGGGTCGTCCGTGTGCAGCCGGCCGGCTGCCGTCAGGGTGGTGAAGTGCTGGGCGAGCCGCGTCTGGGTGCGTCGCGGCCCCTCGGTGCGCCAGCTCTCGATGACCTCGGAGGGCAGTCGCGGCGCTTCCGCGAAGATGACCCGCACCAGGGCGAAGTGCCCCTCGAACCCGCTCTGCGGGGCGGCCAGGGCGCGGCCGAGCACCATCAGCTCGGTTCTCAGGTCGGCCGGGCCGGTCAGGTGCTGGTCGATCAGCTCCTCCTGATGGGCCGCCACCGCGTGCGTGCTCTCCTGGAGCACGCTCAGCAGGAGCTGCTCCTTGTCCTGGTAGTGGTTGTAGATGGTGCGCTTGGAGACCCCGGCCTCGGCCGCGATGGTGTCCACGCTGGCGCGGGTGTAGCCCTCGCGGCCGAAGACGGCGCGGGCGGCGCAGTCGATCGCGGTGCGCTTGGCGGGACGCCCTGTTCGGGCGGCGGTGGCGGGGGACGTCATGGCGGCTCACTCCTCGGATCGCGCCGGCCGGCGTGGATCGAACGAAACTACACCGGCTAGTTTACGTGACACGCCTTCCGGCGCCCCGTCCTCGGCGCGCCCCGGCGGGCGCCCGTTCGCGACGGGCCACTTTTTGCCCTACCCGGTTTACTTACAGAACTACACCGTGTAGTTTCCTTCATGTCGGGAGATCCGGCGAGGCCCCGCGCCTCCCGTCTCCGCTCCGGGCCTGCCCGGCCCCGTCGACGCATCAACAGCCCCCTGAAGAAGGGGTGTTCACGAGAGGTAGGACGTCATGTTCGGCAAGCTGACGGTTATCAAGATCTTCTGCACGGACCTGGACACCATGGTCGCCTTCTACCGCGACCGGCTCGGCCTGAAGATCCGCGAGGAGTACCCCGGTATTTCCGTGGTCTTCGACACCGGCCACGACGGCGAGCTGATCATCCAGAAGGGCGACCAGCCCATCAGCCTCGCCTTCACGCAGGTGGACATCCCCGCCGCCCACTCGGCCGTGGAAGACCTCCGCCCCACCGGCGTCGTCCCGCACAAGACGGGTGAGCGTTTCGAGATCAGCGACCCCGCGGGCAACAACCTGATCTTCGTCAACGCCTGATCACCCCCCCACCACTCGCGGGCCGTCCGACCCTTCCTCCGCTCCCCAGGGCGGCCCGCGTCCATCTGTCGCGATGAGGAACCCGTCATGTCGAAGTTACTCAGCACCCCCGCCCACGTCCGGCCCCGTCACAGCATCGACCTGCGCGACCGTCTCCAGAGCTACGCGCTCTATCTCGCGGGGTGTCTGGTCTTCGCCTCCGGTGCCACCCTGTTCATCCACTCCGGTCTCGGCGTGGACCCCCTGGACGTCCTCTCCCTCGGCCTCCTGGAGCACTTCCCGCTGACCATCGGCCTGGCCCAGGCGCTCATCGCGGCCGTGTGCATCGTCATCTGGTCCGTGTGGAACCGCCGCCGCCCGGTCGTGATGCCGTTCGTCACCTTCCTCCTGTGCGGCAGCCTCATCGACCTGATGCTCCTGGCCGACCTGGGCTGGTTCGCCTCCGTACCGTCCCTGGTCGTCGCGGTCCTGCTGTGCTCCTACGGCTCCGCCCTGATCATCATGAGCGGTACCGGCATCCGTGCCATGGACCTGATCGTCATCTCGCTCAACCAGCGCCTGAAGGTGCCCTTCTGGGCCGCCAAGGTCGGCGTCGAAACCGTCCTGCTCGCCCTCGGCTGGCTGCTGGGCGGACCCGTCGGCATCGGGACCCTCGCCTTCCTGATCTTCGTCGACGGTCTCATCCAGCCCTTCATGGCCTTCAACACCCGCACCCTGCGCCTGACCAACCACGGTCTGGCCAGCCCCGGCGGAGTCGGAGCCCCCGTACTGGAAGGAGCCCGGTGAGCACTCCCGCGCCCGAATCCGAACCCGAACCCGCACCGGCCCCGGTCCGGCCCGGCACGCTGCCGCTCCTGCTGTTCGCCTCGACCCTGACGGTGATGGCGGGATCCATCCTGGCGCCGGTCATCCAGGTCATCCGCGGCGACCTCCAGCTCAGCGGTACCGAGGCCGGCCTCATCATCACCACCCACAGCCTCTCCATCGCCGTGACCAGTCCGCTGGCCGGATGGATGCTCGACCGCTGGGGCGTGCGGCTGCCGCTGGCGGGCGGACTCGTCCTGTACGGGCTGGCGGGCGGCACCGGCCTGGTCGCCGACAGCTACCCGGCGCTCATCGCCAGTCGTGTCGCGTTCGGCGCCGGAGCCGCCCTGGTGTTCTCGGGTACCACCCTGGCCCTGCTCAACCTCTACAAGGGCCCCGCGCAGGACCGTGCGATGGGCTGGCGCGGGACGGCCACCAGCATGGGCGGGGTGCTGTGGCCCCTGCTGGCCGGAGGCGTCGGCGGAATCTCCTGGCACCTTCCCTTCGGGGTCTACCTGATCGGCGTGCCACTCGGGATCGCCACCGCTCTGCTCCTGCCCCGCGAGCGGCCGAAGGGGGCCGCCCGTCCCGCCGGGGAAAGGATCGGGGCGTGGCAGATGCTGCGCCGGCACCGGATCCTGCTCGTCTGGTACGGGCTGCAGTTCTGCGGCTCGCTGCTGCTGTACGCGCTGGTGGTCTTCCTCCCGCAGCGCCTGGCGGAGTCCGGTGTCGAGGATCCGCTGCTGGTCTCCCTGTACACCGTGGGCATGTCCGGCGCGATGAGCCTCATCGGCCTCGCGTACGCCTCGCTCCGTACCCGCCTGGCCTACAGCGTGCTGCTGCGGGGTTCACTGGCGCTGTGGACGGCGGCCTTCCTGCTGCTCGCCGTCGCACCCAACGCCCCCCTGCTGTTCCTGGCGCCGCTGCTGTTCGGCCTCGGCCAGGGGGTGTTCTTCCCGGTGACCACCGTGCTGATCGGCGAGGGCGTGCCCGCGGCCGTACGCGGCCAGGCCACCTCGCTGTCGGGAACAGCCACCTTCGCCGGGCAGTTCGCCTCCCCGCTGCTGATCGGCCCGCTGATCCAGGCCACCTCGCCCACCACCGGGTTCCTCCTCGCGGCAACCGTGCCCGCAGTGGCCCTGGCCGCCCTGTGGGTCAGCCGGGCGGGCGTGACCGGCCCCCGGCCCGGCGGTCCGGCGCCGGCCCCTTCCGCCGCCCCCGCCGCCCGGATCAAGTGAGGGGCCGCCCGTGCCGGTGGTGAGCGTGGTCCGCCGGGCCCTGCGGCCGGTGGAGGACCGCCGCCACCGGCGCCTACGGGTGCCGGTCGGCCGCATTCCCGGAGGTGTCACCAGTGTCTTCCGGATCGCCCCCGTCCGTCAGGGCGAAGAGCCGGGCGGTACGGTCCGTGGAGATCTCCAGCCGGGGGAGGACCGTGGGCACGGCGATGCTGGGCAGCATCAGCTGGAGCAGCGCGGCCACCTCGGTGGGCAGGTCGTACTCACCCGGCATCCCCTCGGACACGATGCGGACGCCGGTCCAGGCGGACAGCAGCAGGCGGGCGGTCTCCGTCTCCTCGATGTACGCGTGCACCTCGCCCCGCGCCTTGGCCTCGCCCAGCAACGACGCCAGGAGATCGGTCCAGTCGGGCCAGCGCGTTCCGAACATGCTCCGTGAGTTGCGGTCCACCGCCAGACGCAGCGCGGCGCTGAACATGGGTTCCCGAGGCAGCCGGTAGGCCATCAGCATCATCATGTCCAGGACTTCCTGGAGCTTGAGGCCCTGGGGCAGGACGCCTTCGGTCGTCACCGCCTCGCTGAGCACCCCCCGGGCCATGTCCTCCTTGGAGCGGAAGTGGAAGTAGAAGGCGCCCTTGGTCACACCGGCCCGCTCCAGGATCTCCGAGATGGTCGAGGCCTCGTAGCCCAGCTCGTCGAAAACGGCGGCAGCGGCCTCCAAGATGACCCTGCGGGTCCGGATCGCCCGCTCCTGTTGTGCCACGCCTGGGCTCCCTGGGGAAATAGTCAATCTCTTAAAAAAGAACCGATGGGTCGGTATCTTAACTGGGGCAGGGGACTTCAGTGGCCTTTCGAGGGAGAAACGTGTCCAATAGTTTGCTTGCAGATTACGGTCAGGTGGACCGGCGTGTCGGGATCGACGTTCTCAAGAAGTACGTGCATCTGCACCGGGAGGAAGCTGTCCTGCTCACCGGCTGGTCCCCGCGCGGTTCCGACCGGTACACCGTCACGGTGCGGTGGCCCGCGGCGGCGGACGGGCCCTGTGAACCCTCCTTAGTCACGCAGACGATCAGGCAGAGCTGCCTGGTCGTCGCCCATGCGGAAAGATCGGTTCCGCTGACGCACCAGACGCTGATGGAGCGCCTGGACTTCTCCCTCGACCGGGACTACCGGGTTCCCCGGGACGAACCGGTCGACCTGACCGTCGAGGTGTACTGCCGGAGCACGGGCCACCGCTCGATGCGGGTCGAGCTGGCCCTGCTGCACGCGGGGCGCCCGGTCGGGGAGTCGGCGGTCGACTTCAGCTGGATAGCTCCCGCGGTCTACCGCCGGCTGCGCGGCGAGCACCTGCACGTCGCCTGGGGCGAGGGCCCCGTTCCCGCGCCCGTGGCCGCGCCCACCGTCGGGCGTACCCACGCGTCCGACGTGGTCCTCGCGCCCACCGGCTGGCCCGGACGGTGGCAACTGCGTACGGACGTCGGCAACGTGGCCCTGTACGACCACCCCGTGGACCATGTTCCCGGGCTGGTCCTGATAGAGGCGGCGTGCCAGGCCGCACAGGCCGCCACCGGTCCGGCGGTGTTCCGTCCGGTCGAGGTGGCCAGCACGTACGCTCACTACATCGAGTTCGACGCCCCTTGCTGGATCGATGCGTCCGTCGTCCCTCCGGCGGGCGACGGGGTCACGCGGGTGGAGGTCACCGGTGTGCAGGACGGCAGGGCGGCGTTCAGCGTCACCCTTGCCTCCGTGGCCTAGGCCGCCCGGTGAGGACGCCCGTTCTGCCGGGGCGTCCTCACCTTCGCGGGGGGCCGGCCGCAGGGGTCAGCGGTTGACGAAACCGCCGTCCACCGGCATCACGACGCCGGTGACGTACGACGCCCGGTCACTGAGCAGCCAGGCTGCCGCCTCGGCGATCTCTTCCGGGGCCGCGGTGCGCCCCTGGGGAGTGATCGCGTGGATCGATTCCTCCAGCCCGGGGTTGCGGTCGTACCAGTCGGCCGTGATCTCGCTGCGGGTCGACCCCGGCGCCACGGCGTTGACCCTGATCCCCTGGCGCGCGTACTCGTCGGCCGCGGCCCGGGTGAAACCGACGACCGCGTGCTTGGAGGCCACATAGGGGGCGGCCGCGGGTATGGCCACCAGGCCTCCGACACTGCTGTTGTTCACGATCGAGCCGCCGCCGTTGTCCAGCATGGCGCTGATCTCGGCACGCAGGCAGTTCCACACCCCGCGGACGTTGGTGTCGATGATGGAGTCGTAGACGTCGTCCTTCATCCGGTGCAGTGGTGCCTGGTCGCCGCCGATGCCGGCGTTGTTGAAGGCCCCGTCGAGCCGGCCGTGGCGTTCCACCGCGAAGTCGACCGCCGCCCGTACGTCCTGGGCGCGGGTCAGGTCGGTCACCACGTAGGAGGCGTCGAATCCCTTGTCGTTCAGTTCGGCCGCGACGGCTGAGAGTCTCTCCTTCCGGCGTGCCGCGAGTACGACCGCCGCTCCCTCCCGGGCGAAGACGGAGGCGGCTGCGGCACCGATGCCGCTGCTCGCTCCCGTGATGAATATGACTTTGTCTTGCAGGAGTTGGCTTCTTCCGATCATGCTCTGCAGTCTTCCAGCCCCATGTTGACGCGTTCACACCAGACGGGTAAACGGTCTGCGTCGTCACACGGTGGAATACCGGCCCGGGCGGGCGGCGTTCACCCGTCATGCGTGCCATCCAGTTCGACCGCTTCGGCGGCCCAGAGGTGCTGACCCTCCGCGACCTGCCCGAACCCGCCCCGCAACAGGGCGAGTTACTGATCACCGTCGAGGCGGCCGGGGTCAATTTCGCCGACACCCACCAGGTCGACGGCTCCTACCTGAGCCCGGACCGGCTGCCGTACGTACCGGGCAGCGAGGTGGTCGGCAGGACCCAGGACGGGCGGCGGGTCCTGGCCCGGACGACGGGCGGATACGCCGAACTCGCCCTGGCCGGTGCGGAGTCGGTGATCGACATCCCCGACGACCTGCCCGCGGGCCAGGCGCTGGCCCTGCTGATGCAGGGGCTGACCGCCTGGCACCTGCTGCGTACCGCCGCCCGTCTGCTGCCCGGTGAGAGCGTCGTGGTCCATGCCGCCGCGGGCGGTGTCGGCAGCCTCGCCGTACAACTGGCCAAGCAGTTCGGCGCACGACGGGTGCGGGCCATGGCCTCCACCCCCGCCAAGCGGGAACTCGCCCTGGCGCTGGGCGCCGATGATGTGGCCGAGTACCCGCTGGACGAGCCTGCCGACGTGATCCTCGACGCGACGGGCGGCCCGCTCTTCGACCGGGCCCTCGACTCCCTCGCCGACTCCGGCCGCCTGGTGACCTACGGAAACGCCTCCCGCACCCCGTTCACCCCCGTTGATCCCGCGCGGCTCAGCCGCCTCAACGCGGGAGTTGTCGGTTTCTGGCTGCGCCCCGCCCTGGCCCGCCCCGGCGGCTTCACCGAGCCGCTCAAGGAACTGCTCTCGCTGACCGCTCAGGGACGCCTGCGGCCCGTCACCGGCGCCGAGTACCCGCTGGCCGAGGCGCGTCGGGCGCACGAGGACCTGCTGGCCCGTCGCACCACGGGCAAGGTGGTCCTACGGCCATGAGTGCGCGGTGCGGCAACGGCGACCGTGCGGTTGCGGGCCGGTTTCCGGTACGAACTCCTCGGGGATGAGCAGGGATTCGTCGATCACGGAGTCCGTGCCGCCGGGGGTCAGCGTGCTCAGCGCCTGCGGGGCGGCCATCCGGGGCAGGAGCAACTGCCAGAACCCGGTGAGCGAATGGCGCGACAGCCACTCCCTGTCCCCCCTGCCCAGCACTTCGAAGCCGGTGGTCGCCGCCACCACGGCCGCGGCCATCGGCTTCAGGGGCACTTCTTCGGCGAGGACGCCCTCGTCCATGGCCCGGGCCAGCAGCCGCTCCACGCACTCCCTCCATTCCTGCCGGAGGTTCAGGCTGGGGGGCCGGACGGTGTCGTAGCCGAGCTGGAAGCCGGCTCGCACCACCACGTCCTGGCTCAGCAGGAAGGCGAAGGTGTGCGAGATGTCGGTGAGCGTCTGGAGCGCGTTCGGCTGGCCCTGCGAGGCCCTGTGCGCCGCCTGGTGAAGGGCGCGTGCGGCCGCGGTCACGACGGCATCGGCCACGGCCGCCTTGTTCCTGAAGTGGAAGTGCAGTGCGCCGGGGCTCACACCCGCGTCCGAGCTGATCTCGGCCAGGCGCGTCCGGTCGTATCCATGGCGCTCGAACAGCTTGGCCGCCGAACGGATCAGCGCATGGCGGGTGCGGACGCCCCGTTCCTGTTTGGTCACGGACGGCTCCAGTCCTGGGACTACTTCTGCGGCCTGGCGGCCTGGGGGAAGGGGGATGGTACTACGGCAACTATAAAACCAACTGCATGGTTTGTATACTCGCGGTGACGCTCTGTCGCATCAGGGAGGGGTGGCCGTCGGCCCCCTGTTCGCGCATGGGGGGCAAAGTTGGCTCAATCAGGGAGACTTGGGCTTCAGCTACCCTCTTGTCGCGGGAACTCGTGGAAGGCCGGTCGGATGAGGGTGGGGCGGGTGGAGGGGTGTCTTCGCACTTTTAAACTTTGACAAACCGGCGTACCGGTTTGTATCTTCGCGGCGGAAGGGTCTACTGGTGATGCGCCCATCGCGCGGATGTGCAGGAGCGGCAGATGACACAGCAGTCCACTGGCACACTCGAACCTCACATACTTGGTCGAAATCATGAAGATCGATTAGTTCCGCTGCCCACCCATGCGCCGTCCGCGCAGGCCGGGACCCGTCCCCGGCGGGAAGCCGTGCGGGTCCTTGTCGTGGAGAACGAGCCGCGTGCCGCCGAAGCCCTGGTCCAGGGGTTGCGCCGGCACGGCTACCGGGCCGAGAGCGTGGCCACCGGTGCCAAGGCGTTGCAGGTGCACCGCAGCTCCGATCTGGTCCTCCTCGATCTCGAACTGCCCGACCTGGACGGGCTGGAGGTCTGCCGGAGCATCCGGGCCACGTGCGACACGCCGATCATCGTGGTCACCGCCCGGGACACCGAACTCGACCGGGTGCTGGGCCTGCAGGCGGGCTCGGACGACTACCTGGCCAAGCCGTACGGCTTCCGCGAGCTGATGGCCAGGATGGAAGCGGTCATGCGCAGGGCCCGGCCGCAGCAGCCCGTGGAGCAGGTCATCACGCGCGGATCGCTGCGCATCGACGCACGGACGCGCGAGGTCCGGCTCGACGGGCGGCATGTCGAGGTGACCCGCAAGGAGTTCGACCTGCTGCACCTGCTGGCCTCCCAGCCCGAGGCCGTCATCTCGCGCAGACAGCTCATGGTCCAGGTGTGGGACGACTCCTGGTCGCGGCCGGGCCGGACCATCGACACGCATGTGAGCAGCCTGCGCAACAAGCTCGGTTCCAGTAGCTGGATCGTCACGGTCAGGGGAGTCGGCTTCCGCCTCGGACACCCGTAAGCGGTGCCCTGGGGGGTTACGGGGCGTCAGGGGCTCCGTAACCCGGCCGAATCTTTGACATATCCCTGACATTCTGCTCGTCGGCCTCTCACCTGTTACGCGGAACTGCGGGATCTGTGAAGGAAGTTCACCAAAGCCTGGACAGTGGCGCCTTGATCCTGATGAGCGCCCGGAACAAGCTGACATTCAGCTTCCGGACAAGCCATGAGGAGATCCATCGTGCGCAAGGTGCTCATCGCCAACCGTGGCGAAATCGCTGTCCGCGTTGCTCGGGCCTGCCGGGATGCCGGGATCGCGAGCGTGGCCGTC
>NZ_JBSFUB010000067.1:0-41707 GCF_053591575.1 Streptomyces altiplanensis
CAGACCATGACCTGCGGCACCCCAACACACAGTGACTGCACCGACGCTTTGGCAGCACCACTTGCGACAGTTGAATACGCGAGCTCACCAGTACCGGGGCCGGACACCGACGACCGGTACGAAAAGGCCGGCCGGCAGACCCGCGGCCCCTGCGGCCTTTGCCGTACCGAGCCAGGTCCACCAGGAACGGGGGGACGCTGTAGTCGGCCATGGGCCGCACGACCCACTTGGCGCGGAAGAAGACGGAAGCGGCCGAGAAGCCCGTCAGGGCGGCGGCCAGGAGGGTGGCGACGACGTAGGCGGTGGACATCGATGGTGCTCCTCATCGGGTGGACGCCGGAGCCGCTCGCTCCGGCCGGGTGCGATGAGTCCGTCACCGCGTTGACGCCGCGCGGCGAGCGAGTGTGACAGGGGCGGCCTTCGGCCTCATGGACGCGGGCATGCGAAACGAGCAGGCGGCACAGAGTTACGGCCACGACGAGCCTTACGCGCACGTGTACGCGCCCGAAGTCATGGGCCCCGCGGTCGGCTTCCCTCTTTCAAGAGCCCACGCCTGCGGCGAGGTTGCCGCAGGAGAGATGCGGGGACAGAGCGCGATCCCCTCCCCGTCGGCCGCCTGCTCAAGGCGTCGGCCGACTCCCCCGCGCGCGCCGCCCGGATTGGTGCCGCACACGGAGAGCGAGCTGCGGAAAGACGCCGGGCCACAGCCGCACCCCGCCCCCGCCCCCACACCCACACCCACACCCACACAAGCTGTCGCAATGAGCTCGCCGCCCCGGGAACAAGCCGCCGAGCTCCATGGTTGCTATATGCATGTAAAGCTTTCGCCGCGCGGCCGTCACCGCACGGCAGCCGCCGCCGGGCCCGGCGAGAGCGGTCACACCCCCTAGTGAGGAGCCATGGTGCACTCCACCGTCGAACAGCCCGCAGATGTCGTCACCCGACTGCGCGCCACCTTCCAGACCGGACGTACCAAGCCTCTCGCCTGGCGTACGGAGCAACTGCGCGGCCTGCGGACCCTGCTGACCGAGCACGGTCAGGAACTGGCCGCCGCGCTCCACTCCGACCTGGGCAAGAGTGAGCGCGAGGCCTTCCGTACGGAGATCGACTTCACCGTGCGCGAGATCGACCACACCCTGGAGCGGCTGGAGGACTGGCTGCGGCCCGAACCCGTCGACGTCCCGCCGCACCTCGGCGGTGCGACGGCGTGGACGGTGCAGGACCCGCTGGGCGTCGTCCTCGTCATCGCACCGTGGAACTATCCGGCGCAGCTGCTGCTCGCCCCGGTGGCCGGCGCGCTCGCCGCGGGCAACTGCGTCGTCGCGAAGCCGAGCGAGCTGGCACCTGCCACCTCGCGCGCCGTCGCCGAGCTGCTGCCGCGGTACGTCGACAGCGATGCGGTGGCCGTGGTGGAAGGCGCCGTACCGGAGACCACCGCCCTGCTGGAGCAGCGTTTCGACCACATCTTCTACACGGGCAACGGCACGGTGGGCCGCATCGTGATGCGCGCGGCCGCCGAGCACCTCACACCCGTGACCCTGGAGCTCGGTGGAAAGTCCCCGGCGTTCGTCGACCGGGGCACGGACCTGCGGACGGTGGCCTCCCGGCTCGTGGCCACGAAGTTCCTCAACGCCGGGCAGACCTGCGTCGCCCCGGACTACGTGCTCACCGACCCGCAGACCGCGCGCGAACTCGAAGTCGCGCTGGAGAAGGCCGTACGGGCGGCGTACGGAACCGATGCGGCCGACTCGCCCGACTACGGCAGGATCGTCAACGAACGGCACTTCGACCGGCTGACCGGCCTGCTCGGCTCGGGCCGCCCGGTCGTCGGGGGCGAGCACGACCGTACGCGCCGCTACCTCGCTCCGACGGTACTGGCCGAGGTCTCCCCGGACTCCCCGGTCATGGCAGAGGAGATCTTCGGTCCGATTCTGCCGATCGTGGAGGTGGAAGACCTCGACCGGGCCATCGCGTTCATCAACGACCGGGACAAGCCGCTGGCGCTGTACGCGTTCACGGAATCCGGAACGACGCGTGACCGGCTGGTGTCGGAGACCTCTTCGGGCGGCGTCGGCTTCGGTCTCCCGGTGGCCCATCTCACCGTGTCCGACCTGCCCTTCGGAGGCGTCGGCGAGAGCGGCATGGGCCGTTACCACGGCCACTACTCGCTGGAGACGTTCAGCCACCGCAAGGCCGTACTGGACAAGCCGCTCGGCTGATCCGTGCGCGGGCCGCCGCCTCGGTGACGGGCGGCGGCCCGTCGTGGGGGCGCGGCTCCTCACCGGTGGGAGATGCCGGTGCCCACACCGGCCGGACTGTATGTACGGCCGGGTCAAGGCGGCGGCGTACGAATCATCCTCGGACGGTGACCAGTCACCCGGTCGCCGGACACCCGGCCCCGAGCCGGGGTCGTTGACGGGAAGTGACTCCACCCAAGCCGTATCCCCCGTATGAGGGCCGTGCCGACGACGCCGGCCCTTCAGCGTGTTCGTCCGGCACCGAAGGGGAACACCCAGCACGCGACAGCCAGGAACGGGGGACCGGGGAGCCCTGGCCGTACCTTTTCTCAGACCTGCTCGAAGAGTTCCTCCACAGGCTGGAACGGATTCAGACCGACTTTCACCACCGCTCCCGGCCCGTCGGCAATCGCACGGAGCCCCGGCCTCCCGAACTGCCACCCGTCGCTTCCGGTACGCCAGAGAGCCTGCGGGGGCGGACACGCCGTGTATGACCGGCCGAATCCGATCGATGCCCGCCCCGCCCCCTCCGACTCACCACTGCACCCGCACGGCCCCGGCCTGCCGACAGCCAACCGGGCGACGGACGTGCAGGAAGCTTTTTTCCCGCCCGTCCCGGCCATGGAGCGGGCATTCGACTGGGACGAAGAACTCACCCAGCTGCTGCAAACCTCCGCGCCACACACCGCATCGGCCGCATCGGCGTTTCCACGCCCCCGCTCCCACAACCGCCGCAGACCCAGGCGGACCAGTCCTCTCAGGGGCTGGCCGTGGCTGCGGGTGGTCAGCCTCAGCATGGCGGCACTGACCGCCTTCATCGTGACAACGGTCAGCGTGCTCGGCGCGATGGTCTCCTACGCCCCGCTCACACACCTGGCCGCCTCCGGTGTGACTCCCGGCCTGGCGCACGGCTGGCCACTGCTCGTCTTCGGTCCCTGGTTCGTGGCCTGTCTCACCGTCCTGCGCGCCGCCCTGCACCGTCGCCGCGCCCTCCACGCCTGGGCGGTCGTGGTGCTTTTCACCGCCATCGCCGTCACCCTCTCCGTCACCCAGGCTCCCAGAACCCTGCCCGGCATCGCAGTCACCGCCCTGCCCCCCGCAGCGGCCTTGGCCTGCTTCCATCAGTTCATTCGCCAGATCACTCTCGCCCGCCCCCGCCACGCTCTCGCACGCGCCGCCGCACACCGCGCCGACACCCGTTACCGTTACCGGCCCTGACCGCGCCCGGCCGGCACGGCCACGGCGCCGTCCGGCCCGGTATCTCTTCCGCACCATCGCGTCTTTGACGGCGGGCGTGTTCGGGACAGCGTCTCTGCCGGCCGCGGGCGGTGGCAGGTGGCGGCGCCTGGAAGCGTGCTTCCCGGCGGGTTTCCGTACGGCCGGACGACGGACCAATCCGCTCCGCGGCCGGTACCGAATAGCGGGCGTGAAGATCTCCCGCAGGAACATGGCCCGTGGCGGGCTCGCCGCACTCAGCGGCCTGCTCTCCGGATTCGCGGCGCTCGCCGTTGCCGAGCTTGTCTCGGCGGCCGTACGGGCCGGGGCCGGCCCCGTCACCGCGGTGGGCGGCGCAGCGATCGACCGCACTCCGGCGCCCGTGAAGGACTGGGCGATCCGTAACTTCGGCGAGAGCGACAAGCTGGTTCTGCAGCTCGGCATTCTGGCGGCACTCGCCGTCCTGGCACTCGCACTGGGTGTGGTCGCGCTGCGCCACCGGCGCACCGGTTCCGCCGGTGTGCTGCTCTTCGGTGCGGTGGGGGCAGCAGCGGCAGTGAGCCGCCCGGACTCGACCGGGCTCGCGGACGGGCTGCCTTCACTGGCCGGCGCCGTGGCCGGCGTCGCTGTGCTCTGTGTACTGACCGGCAGGCTCACCGCACGGCGACGCGCGGACGCTCCGTCGAGCGTCGACAGGGGGTGGGACCGGCGGGGATTCCTGATCGCCGCCTCGGCGGCGGCGGTCGCGTCCGGCGGCGCCGGTGTGCTGGGCCGCGCGCTGAACGGCAGTCGCGGCCGGGACGCGGTCGCCTCGCGTGCCGGGGTGGTGCTCCCGCCACCCGCGTCGCCCGCTCCTCCCGTGCCCTCCGGCGCGCAGCTGCGGATTCCGGGCGTCAGCTCCTTCACCACGCCGAGCAAGACCTTCTACCGCGTCGATACCGCTCTCGTGGTGCCGAAGGTCGATGCCACCGGCTGGCGGCTGCGCATCCACGGCAAAGGCGTCGAGCACCCGACGACCGTCACCTTCCAGGGGCTGCTGGACCGGGAGCTGATCGAGCGGGACATCACACTCACCTGTGTCTCCAACGAGGTCGGCGGCCCGTACGTGGGCAACGCCCGCTGGATCGGCGTACGGCTGGCGGACCTGCTGCGCGAGGCCGGGGTGAAGCCGCCGTCCAGAGGCGGCCCCGCCGACCAGCTGGTGGCCCGCTCGGTGGACGGCATGACACTCGGCACCCCGGTGGAGGACGTCATGGACGGCCGCGACGCGATGCTCGCGGTCGGAATGAACGGTGAGCCGCTGCCCTTCGTGCACGGCTTCCCCGTCCGGATGCTCGTCCCGGGACTGTACGGATACGTCTCCGCCTGCAAGTGGATCGAGGACATCGAACTGACCACGTTCGACGACTACGACCCGTACTGGGTCAAGCGCGCGTGGGCCCGCAGGGCTCCGGTCAAGACACAGTCCCGCATCGACACACCCAAGCCCTTCGCGCGGCCCGAGGCGGGAACCGTCATGGTCGCCGGCGTGGCGTGGGCCCAGCGCCGCGGCATCGCCAAGGTCGAAATCCGTGTCGACGACGGGCCCTGGCGGCCCGCCGACCTCGCCGCGCAGGACACCGTCGACACGTGGCGGCAGTGGTCCTTCCCCTGGCAGGCCACCCCCGGCGGCCACACCCTCACCGTGCGCGCCACCGACCGTACGGGCGAAGTCCAGACCGGGAAGCGCACCCGGACCATCCCCGACGGCGCGAGCGGCCGGCACTCGGTGGTCGTCACCGTCGGCTGACCGGGCCTTGCCCCGCGCCTGTCGCAGACCTTCTTCATCCCTCGGCCCCCGGGAAGGGCGTCGGCGGTGTACGGATCGCGCGGGAAGCCACCGAACCCCGGCTCCATGTGCTGACCATTCGTTTCCCGGTGGTCAGCGGACCGGCCGGCCCGGACGGCTGTTGCCGGTCAGATGCGGAGTTCGGGCGGGGAGCCTGTCCAGCACAGCTCTGCGGGCAAGTGCCGCATGTCGTTGTACAGGAGCACACTGGACGGCCTGCCGGGCGCGTACCGGATGACCGTGAGAGCCGCGTTGCCGTGGTTGAGGCCCATCCAGCGCCATTCGGGCGCGTCATGGGCGGCTCGGACCAGCCATCCGATGAGGAAGTTATGGGTGACGACCAGCTCATGACGAGGCCGGCCGCCCTCGACCGGCCCTGTGAACTCCGCAAGTGCTTCCCGGGCCAGCGCGGGGCCCCGTTCACGGTCGTCCGCCGGAAGCCGGGCCAGGAAGTCGAGCAGGAGACCGGCCGAATCCGGCGGCAGTTCCTGCTTCTGCGGCAGGTGGGGGACGTAGTCCCCGGCCGGCTCCGACGGATGCAGCGGGACACCGTCGAGCTGTTCACCGATCAGCCGGGCCGTGTGTTCCGCCCGGGGCAGCGGACCATGGTGGATCGCCGACAGGGAAGCGCCGCGGAGCCGTTCACCGAGGAGAACAGCTTGGCGGCGACCGCCTTCGGTCAGAGCCGTCTCGTCCGCTGACGCCTCGCCGTGCCGAGTGAGGTAGAGGTATCGAGTGGCCATGCCCTTCACGCCCGGGGTCCCCTGTCAACATCGTTGATCTTGCGCATTGAGCAGGTGGACGCGGGAACCCTGCCTCTCGGTTCCCTCCGGGAAGGTCCTGGGGCCGGCTCCGGCCCGACGCTCTGAGATGCCGATGCCGATGCCGAAGACACCGCACGGGCATCCCGGGGTTCCTGGACTTCAAGCGAGGCTGGGCCGGGCGACGCGACGCCAGTTCTTCAGGCTTCAGGCTTCAGGCGAGAACGATGTTCACCGCATGCGGGGCCTTGGGTCCCTGCCTGATCTCGAAGGCCACCTCCTGGCCTTCGAGCAGCCCGAGAAGACTCCGGTCGGCGATGTACGAGAAGTGGGCGAACACGTCAGCGCCGCCGTCTGCCTGCTCGATGAAGCCGAAACCCTTGGCCGCGTCAAACCACTTCACGATTCCGGTAACCATGCCGTACCTCCTTGTGAGCGGTTTCAAGGCCTGTGCTGTGCGATCCTTGCGTCGCCGCGCGAGTTGCCTCGTCCGAAAGCGCACCATGGGCGGAAAAGCGAATTCGGCAACCATTACCGCAAGGCTACCCAACAGTAGCACGGCATAAGCAACCGGGAACCCGACGTAATACCACCCCGACCGCCAGGCCATAAACCTTCGTCGCACATTGCCTGATTTTCTGTGCCCGCAAGGAAACATATTCAACTTCGCCGAGCATCCGTATCCCGAATTACGACGCCCCCGGCCGGGCCGCGGCCGGGGAACGTGGTGCGCTCCGGGCGGGGCGCAGGGGTCCCGCGCCTCCGGACCGGAGAGGCGCCCGCCTCGTCGGCGTCCGCAAGTCGGCCTACCGGGGCGAGGTTCAACGGTAGTAAAATCACCTGCCATGTCGAACCCTGATGATCTGCTTGTTGACGTCGCCGCGACGGTGGAGTCCGAGCACTGTAATCAGATGTCACTCACCGTGGTCGCCGGTGGAGCTGTCATCACTGGACGGTTGGCTCCCGAGGCGGTGTGGCGGGAGCGGGTTGCCGAGGTACTGAAGGATTCAGATCGGCTGGGTCCGTTCGCCGGCATCTTCATGGCCGCCGACGCAGACCTCCGTCCGAAGCAGGACAAGCCCCCCACCCATCTGCATTTCCATGTCGCGAGGATCCTCCAGGGCAGTCTCGGAATTCCCGAAACCGGCGGGATGTACCGCATCGCCATCGAGGACGTAAGCGCGTGGACGATAGGGGACTTCAGCTACTCGGACCGTTGAACCCCCACCCCCACCCCCGCCCGGCCCTTCGTCACCGGCTCGCGCGGGGCAGGACCACAGAGCACGGCGTGACCGCACCGTTCGCGGAACGGTGACGGCGCACGGACCGGACCCGCGACAACACAACGAGCCGGGGCCCGCACCCGAAGGTGCGGGCCCCGGCCCTGTTGTACGCCTCAGCGTCAGGCGGGAACGATGTTCTCGGCCTGCGGGCCCTTCTGGCCCTGCGTGACGTCGAAGTTCACCTTCTGACCCTCCTGGAGCTCACGGAAGCCCTGGGCGGCGATGTTCGAGTAGTGGGCGAAGACGTCGGGGCCGCCACCCTCCTGCTCGATGAAGCCGAAGCCCTTTTCCGCGTTGAACCACTTCACGGTGCCAGTAGCCATGTCATATCTCCTTCGGGGCAATGCCCAAGGGCCCGCACTGTGCGGGCGCCCGAGTCGCCGCAATGATTGTCCCGCCCGGAAAACAACACCGGCAATACAAAAGCGCGCCCACCGGCACAGGAGCCAGTAAGAGCACTTGAAGTCTTTGGGAACCACAACTGCAACTGAGATCAACATAGCACAGTGCAAGCGGCGGAGTGCGGCAAGTGATATCACTCCGCCCGGCACGTCATAAACTCTCACCGCCTATTGCACGGATTTCTGTCGCCGCGGCAATAGATATCCGCGGATGCGGGGCGCAGGGCCGGCCGGCAGGGCGGCGCCCGGTTCGCGGGACCGCAGCTCACTGCCTGCGAGGCTGGCTGAAGCGCAGCATGTTGCCCGAGGGATCGCGGAAGGCGCAGTCACGGACGCCGTAGGGCTGATCGACCGGCTCCTGCAGCACCTCGCCGCCCGCCATGCTGATGCGCTCGAAGGTCGCGTCGCAGCCGTCGGTCGAGAAGATGAGGCCGCGCAGCAGGCCCTTCGCCATGAGTTCCGCCATGGCCTGCCTGTCGGCGGGCGATGCGTTCGGGTCCGCCACGGGCGGTTCCAGGACGATGTTCACGTCCGGCTGCGAGGGCGACCCGACGGTCACCCAGCGCATCCCCTCGAACCCGACGTCGTTGCGCACCTCCAGGCCGAGAATGTCCCGGTAGAAGGCGAGCGCCTTGTCGTGGTCGTCGACGGCGATGAAGCACTGCGAAAGCTTGATGTCCATGCGTTTCACGCTAGGGGCCGGGGTGGGGTTTCGCTTCTCCGTTCCTGACCGGTCGCGTGTGGATCTTGGCGACGCAGGCCGGGACGGCGGCACCCTCGTCATGGCGGCGGGCCCGGTATGAGCTCGGACTCTCGCCGACCAGCTCGGCGAACCGCGAGCTGAACGACCCCAGCGACGTACAGCCGACCTCGAAGCAGACCTCCGTCACCGTCAGGTCTCCCCGTCGCAGCAGCGCCTTCGCTCGCTCGATCCGGCGCGTCATCAGGTAGCTGTACGGCGTCTCCCCGAAGGCGGCGCGAAAGCTGCGGGAGAAATGGCCCGACGACATGAGGGCGACGCGCGCCAGCGCCGGAACGTCGAGCGGCTTCGCGTATTCACGGTCCATCAGGTCACGGGTCCGGCGCAGCCGGACGAGATCCTCCAACGTCACGCGACCACCATCCCACAGCGCCGGGCGTCACCGGTGCCGGCGCAGGGTGACGGCATGGCCGGCGGTTGCGTCCTCGACGGCGCCGGCCCGCCCTGCGGCGGCTTCGCGGAAGGCGCCGCAGGACCGCGCGGGCCGTCTCACCCCTCCACGGGAACGGGGCGGCCCGGTTCCATCGCCACGTACTCGACCCTGCGCCCCTCGGCGTCCAGGAGCCGCCCCATCCGCTTCACCCAGGTGAAGGTGGTGCAGCGGTCCAGCACGCGGGCGGCCGGGAAGCGCCGGGCGAGCTGGGCCTCGTAGCGCGAGAAGTCGCTGAGACCGTGCAGCCAGATCTGCGCCAGCAGGTTGGCCTCTCCGGCCGTCGAGCACACCAGGCGGGTCTCCCGCGTCGCGGCCAGTCCGTCGGCGGTGGATTCGAGTTCCGCCGGCGGCACCGTCAGCCACAGCGTCGCCGTGACCCGCCAGCCGGCCGGCAGGTGCGCCGTCTCGCAGCGCACCACCGCCCGTCCGCTGCCCAGCGTCGCGGTGAGCAGCCGCCGTACCGTGCTCTCCGGGCGGTCCAGCAGCTCGCCGAGGCGCGCGCAGGACAGGCGCCCGTCGGCCGCCAGCGTGGTGACCAGACGTCGCTCCTCGACGCTCGCGGGGCCCGGGGCGGTGCGGTCCTTGCCGGAGCGCCGGAGGTTGCGCTGCTGGTGCTGGTCGAGGGCGTCCATGCGCCACCGGCTCGCCTCCCGGTGGATGCGCTGGGCGAGATGGGTGCGGGTGGCCGTGACGCCCGGCATCCGGCCCAGCCGGTTCAGGACGTACCGCCCCATCATCGACAGGTTCGGCGTCGCCACCGTGACGAGCAGGTCGTACGTGCCGGTGACGATCTCCACGCTCAGCGCGTGAACGTCGCGCGCCAGCCTGCCCGCGACCTCCTCGCAGGCGCCCGGCGCACACGCCACCTGGACGAGTGCGAACGCCCCGTACTCGGCCTGGGAAGCACCCGGGCAACAGGTCACCCAGGCGTTGCCGCTCTCCCTCAGCCGTGCCCAGCGGCGCGACAGAGTGGCGGGATCCACCCCCAGCGGGCCGGCGAGCCGGCTCCACGGCGCGCGCGGGTCGAGCTGGAGGGCGTTGATCAGAGCGAGATCGAGTTCATCCGGCGTGGCGGTTCCGTGCATGAGGCGGCAACTCTCCTGCGGATTCTTGCAATTCGCCGGTGCGGGGCCGGGCCGTGCTGATTCTTGCAGCCCACCGGGTTCCCCCTTCGCTCCGGGAGTTGCGCAGTGCCACGTCCCCGACTCACCGCGAGCGCCGTTCCGGCCGTCTCCACGGCGCTCGTCACCTCCGCGTGCACGACCTCGTCCAGTACGCCCGGGGAGGGCGGCAGCTCCTCCTTCTCTTCCTCCTCCAGCGGCAGTGGCGACGGCGGCGTGTGCGTCCTCGACCAGGACCGCTTGCGCACGGCTCGGGGCAGGCCGCTGCCCGTCCTGGCGCCGTCCATGCTCTTCGTCTCACGCGTCCTCGCCGTGGTACGTGACACCAGCGACGAGGTCGCCGTCGTGCGCCACGGGCGGGTGGTGGAGCACGGCCCCTGCCAGGAGGCCGGCCGGGCGCCCGCCGAGCCGTACACCCGCCGCCTTCCCGAAAGCGTCCCGCCCCTGCCCGCACCGGAGAACCGATGAACACCCCTGCCACCACGGAAACTTCCGTCCCGGAGACCACTCGCACGGCTGCGAGCACGGCCGCGGCCACGGCCCGCCGCCTGACAGCGGACGTGCACGGAGACCGCCTCCTCGCCTTCTACCAGGACCTGCACGCGCACCCCGAACTCTCCCTGCGGGAGCACCGCACCGCCGCCCGGCTCGCCGGGCGCCTGCGCGACGCCGGCCTGGAGACGACGGAAGGCGTCGGCGGCACCGGCGTGGTGGCCCTCCTGCGCAACGGCGAGGGCCCGGTGGTGATGCTCCGCGCGGACATGGACGCGCTGCCCGTCACCGAGGAGACCGGACTTCCGTACGCCTCGACCGTGCCGGGCGTGATGCACGCCTGCGGCCACGACGTGCACATGACGTGCCTGGCGGGAGCCGCGGAGGCGCTGGTGCGCGGCAGGGACGCCTGGGGCGGCACGCTGCTGGTCGTCGGGCAGCCCGGCGAGGAGGTCGCGCGGGGCGCGCTGGCCATGCTCGGTGACGGGCTGTTCACCCGCTTCCCGCGGCCCGACGTCGTCCTCGGTCAGCACGTGGGGCCGGCCCCGGTGGGTACGGTCGGCCACCGCGCCGGGCTGCTGATGTCCGCGGCGACGGACGTCGGCATCCGCATCTTCGGCAGGGGCGGTCACGGCTCCTCCCCCGAGCACTGCGTCGACCCGGTGGTCACCGCCGCCTATCTGGTGACCCGGTTGCAGACGGTCGTCTCGCGGGAAGTGGCCGCCAGGGACGCCGTGGTGCTGACGGTGGGAAGGATCCGGGCCGGCACCAAGGCGAACATCATCCCGGAGGAGGCCCGGATCACCCTCAACATCCGTACGCAGGACGCGGACGTGCGCACGCGGGTCCTGGAAGCGGTACGGCGCATCGCCGAGGCGGAGTGCACGGCCTCCGGCTGTCCCCGGCCCCCGGAGATCACCGTCACCCACGACTTCCCCGTCACCTCCAACGATCCGGCGACGGTGGCACGGGTGAGCGAGGCGCAGCGGCAGGCGTTCGGCGCGGCGGCGGTGATCGAGTACGACACGCTGATGGGGAGCGAGGACTTCCCCTACTTCGGCGCGGCGGGGCACAACGGCGGGACGGAGATCCCGTACGCCTTCTGGTTCATCGGATCCACCCCGTGGAGCACCTGGGAGGCCGCCCCGGGGGACGGGCCGGCGCAGAAACTCCTGGCGGTGCCCGGCAACCACACCCCCCGGTTCGCGCCCGATCCGGCGGCGCTCGGGGTGGGGGTGACGGCACTGACCACGGCGGCCCTGGCCTGCCTGCGCCCGGCACGGTGACGGGCGGCCGATGAGCCCGACGGAAACGGCACCGACACACCGGGGAGGACGGGCCATTGGAGCAGCGGTCCGCCCCGCGCTTCGGGTGGGCCTGCGCGCTCGTACACCCCGGCAGTGACACGCGGACCGACGGCGGGTTCGAGGGTGAGCGGGCCGTGCCCACCGGGTACCCGCGCGATCAGCGTCTGACGCTGGAGACGGAGTGCTCCGCTCCCCATGCCGCCGCTCCGGCCCGTCGCTCCGTGGAGCCGTCGAGTCTGTCGCTGCTGGGGCTGGTGCGCCACATGGCCGGGAGGGCGTCTCCCGGCGCTGCCGTTCCGGCGCCGGCCCCGACGGAGACTTCTACGGCGGGAAGCAGATGCAACCGCGCGAGGTGCTGGTGCGCACGACCGAGGAGTACGCCCGGCACAACGGCCACGCCGACTTCCTGCGCGAGCGCATCGACGGAAGGGCGGGACAGTGAAACCGTGTGCGGTCGCGGGCTCATGAGGAGGCGCGTCAGCCGGCCCGTCCCACAGTGCTCTCCCTGACGAGCAGCCGGTAGGGGGCCTCGATCTCACGGCAGGCGGCCGATCCGTGTCCCGCCCGCCGGCCGGCGTCGATGCGGGTGTCCAGCAACTCGACCGCGGTCTTCGCCACCCGGTCCTTGTCCGGCGAGATGGTGGTGAGGGTCGGCGTGCTGTACCGGCCGTCCTCGATGTCGTCGAATCCGGCGATCGCCACGTCTTCGGGCACCCGCAGCCCTTGCGAAAGGGCCGTGCGCAGGGCCCCCAGGGCCAGGAGGTCGTTGAAGCAGAACACCGCCCGGGGCGGCTCCGGCAGGGCGAGCAGCCGGCGCATCGCCTCCGCTCCGTCGGCGCGCCGGTAGGCCGGGGTGGGAGCGACCAGGTCCTCGTCGTACGGCAGCCCGGCGGCGGCGAGCCCTTCGCGGTAGCCGGCCAGCCGCAGCCGGGCGGTGCCCATGCCCGGCCGGTCCTGCGCCCCGACGGCGCCGATCCGCGTGTGGCCGAGTCCGGCGAGGTGGGCGGTCATCTCGCGGGCGGCGCGCTGGTTGTCGACGGCGATGTGGTCGGTGGGGCCGTCGAGGACGCGTTCGCCCAGCAGGACCAGCGGGGTGGCGTCCGTGCGGGCCGCGAGGTCGTCACGGCCGATCGCCACCGGGCTGAAGATCAGCCCGTCGACCGACTGCTCGCGCACACCCTGGAGGAGTTCACGCTCGCGCGCGGCCACGCCGTCGGTCTGGTCGATCAGCACCATCCAGCCGCGTTCGGCGGCCGCCTCGATGACGGAGCGGGCGAGCTCGGCGAAGTAGGGAGCGTCCAGCTCGGGGACGGCGAGCGCGATCACTCCGGTACGGCCGCGGCGCAGGTTCCGCGCCGAGAGGTTGGGCCGGTAGTCCAGCTCGCTCAGGGCCAGTTCGACCTTCTCGCGGGTCCCGGACGCCACATAGGCGTACCCGTTGACGACGTTCGAGACGGTCTTCACCGACACCCCGGCCCGCTGTGCCACGTCCTTCAGGCTCGCCACCGCGCACCCACCTTCCGTTCATGTCCCAAGATGCCCGTCCGTGATGTGAACGACCACCGTCGCACACCTGATCGCCGGGGAACTCCCCGGTCCGGCGGGCAGGCCCAACGGCGGGAAAACCACGGCACACGACCTATTTACAACGCTGTTCCAACGATGCAAATCTTACGCCCAGCCGCAGAGACCCGTCGGTCGACCGGCAGAAGACACGCCTGCCGGAACCTCTCCGGGCCGGGCGCCTCCGGAGCCTTCACTCCTCGCTCACCCCCGCACCGACACCTGGAGTCCCGCACATGGTCACGGCCCGTCTCACCCTCGATCCCGGCTTCCGCGTCGGAGACCTGAACCGGCGTCTCTTCGGATCCTTCGTGGAACACATGGGGCGCTCGGTGTACACCGGTATCTACGAACCCGGGCATCCCGCCGCCGACGCCGACGGCCTGCGCCAGGACGTCATGGACCTCGCCCGCGAGCTCGGCGTGACCCTGGTGCGCTACCCCGGCGGCAACTTCGTCTCCAACTACCGCTGGGAGGACGGGGTGGGACCGGCCGGGGACCGCCCGACCCGGCTCGACTACGCCTGGCGCAGCGTCGAGAGCAACGCCTTCGGTCTCAACGAGTTCATGACGTGGGCGCACCGCACCGGCGTCGAGCCGATGATGGCCGTCAACCTCGGCACCCGCGGTGTGGCCGAGGCACTGGACCTGCTGGAGTACGCCAACCACCCCGGCGGCACCGCCCTGTCGGACCTGCGCCGCTCGCACGGTGTCGCCGAGCCGCACGGCATCCGGCTGTGGTGCCTGGGCAACGAGATGGACGGCCCGTGGCAGATGGGGCACAAGACCGCCGAGGAGTACGGCCGGCTCGCGGCGGAGACGGCCCGCGCCATGAAGCGCTTCGACCCCGCCCTCCAGCTGGTCGCCTGCGGCAGCTCCAACGCGTACATCGACACGTTCGCCTCGTGGGAGGCGACGGTGCTGGAGCACGCGTACGAGCACGTCGACATGGTGTCGCTGCACGCGTACTACGAACCGGTCGACGGGGACGTGGACTCGTTCCTGGCGAGCGGCGCGGAGATGGACCGGATGATCGGTTCCGTCGTGGCCACCGCCGACCACATCGGTGCGAAGCTGCGCAGCAGGAAGAAGATCAAGCTCTCCTTCGACGAGTGGAACGTCTGGTACCAGAGCCGCTTCCCCGGTGAGTCCGCGCTGGAGTGGCGCACCGCCCCGCGCCTGATCGAGGACGTGTACGACACCGTCGACGCCGTGGTCGTCGGCAGTCTGCTGATCACCCTGCTCCGGCACGCCGACCGGGTGGACGTGGCCTGCCAGGCCCAGCTGGCCAACATCATCGCGCCGATCATGACTGAGCCCGGCGGACCCGCCTGGCGCCAGACGGTCTTCCACCCCTTCGCGCTCACGGCCCGCCACGCCCGGGGCACGGTCCTGCGCGTGGAGCCGCGGTCGCCGGTGGTCGAGACGGCGCGGTACGGCGAGGTCCCCGCCCTGTGGGCCACCGCGACGTACGACGAGGAGAGCGGCGACGTGGCGGTCTTCGCGGTCAACCGGGACCGGACCTCGCCGCTCACGCTCACGCTGGACCTGCGCCCCCTGCCCGGCCTGCGCGTCGCCGAGCACGTGGTGCTCGACGGTTCGGGAGCCGCGGCAGCAGCGGCGAACACCCGTGAAGCGCCGGACCGGGTACGTCCGGCAGCCGTCGACGGCACCAGGGCGCAGGACGGCCGGCTCACCGTCGGACTGCCGCCGGCCTCCTGGTCGATGGTGCGGCTCGTCACCGCCTGACCGCTTCTCCCCTCCCCCACGGCGGCGGTTCGGTTCGCCGGTCCAGGACACGCAAGACCCCCAGCGAAGGAGCACCTCATGAGCACCGTCCCTCCGTCCCGCGAGCACCTGCGCCGCCGCGCCTTCCTCGGCCTGGCCGCCGGCACCGGCGCCGCCGGACTGCTGACCGCGTGCAGCGGCGGCACCAAGCTCGGCGCGGACCAGGGCGATTCCCGGAACGCCGGCCCCAGCTTCGACGGTGGTGAGTACAAGGGCCCCAAGGTCACCCTGGAGTACTGGAACGGCTTCACCGGCGGCGACGGCCCGCACATGAAGCAGATGCTCGCCGCCTTCAACAAGGAGTACGAGGGCCGGATCAGCGTCCGCAACACGACCCGTCAGTGGCAGGACCTCTACCCGGCGATGCCCACCGCGATCACCGCGGGCAAGGGTCCCGACGTCGCCGTCATCCACAACGACTGGGTCGCCACCTTCGCCGCGCGCCGCACCCTGGTGCCCCTGGACGACGTCGTCTCCGCGCTGAAGCTCACCGAGTCGGACTTCATCCCCGCCGTGTGGCAGGCCGGCGTCTACGACGGGCACCGCTACAGCGTGCCGCTGGACGTGCACTGCCTCGCCGACTACTGGAACGAGAGCCACCTCGGGCGCATCGGTCTCAAGGAGGCGCCGGCCGACCGCGCCGGTTTCGAGGACGCGCTGACCGCGCTCACCAAGAAGGGCATCGCCAACCCGTTCTGGATGCCCAACAAGTGGCCCGGGCACCTGATGTTCATGTCGCTGCTGTGGCAGTTCGGCGGCGAGCTCTACAGCGAGGACGGGGCGAGCGCGCAGTGGGGATCCGACGCCGGCGTCGAGGCGCTGGAGTGGATGGTCGCCCAGATCGACAAGGACTTCAGCCCGGGCCAGGTCGCGCAGGACGCCCAGTACAACGCCTTCAAGAACAACAAGGTCAGCTTCACCTGGGACGGCATCTGGCAGATCAACGACCTCAGGAACAATGCGCGCAACCTGCGCTGGGGCATGAACGCCCTGCCGAACATCGGCGGTACGGCCGCCATGTGGAGCGCCTCGCACAACTTCGTGCTGACCTCGCAGGGCGCCAAGAACAAGAACAAGGTCACCGCCGCCAAGTTCTTCATCGACTACATGAGCGAGCGGTCCACCGAGTGGGCCAAGGCCGGCATGATCCCCGCACGCAACTCCGTCCGCGAGGACCCGGCCGTCGCCGGCCTCCCGCAGGTCGCGCTGGCCGAGGACGTGAACGCCTTCCGCTTCCTGCCCGCGCTGCCGGGCGTCGGCGACGTACAGGCCAAGGCGCTCGAACTCGCCGTCCAGCAGGCCGTGCTGAAGAAGGCCGGGCCCGCCCGGGCGCTGCGCGACGGGGTGGCCACCGCGAACAAGCTGCTCGCCGAGAACAAGAAGAAGTACGCGAAGTGAGGGCCGCGCGTCTCGCCACCCGCTCCTACCGGTGGTGGACCCCGTACGTCTTCCTCACCCCGTACCTGGTCCTCTTCACGGCGTTCATGGTGGTCCCGATCGGCTGGGGGTTGTGGATCAGCCTCCACGACTGGGACATCAACTTCGCCGTCAAGCCGTTCGTGGGACTGGACAACTACACCGAGCTGCTGGACAGCGGCAGTGTGGACGGCGGCCGGTTCTGGATCGCCATGAGGGCGACGGGCGTCTTCACCGCCCTGTCGCTGCCCTTCCTGCTCGTCGTGCCGCTGCTGGTGGCGCTGCTGATGAACGGCAAGTTCCGGGGACGGAACTTCTACCGGGCGGTGTACTTCGCGCCGTACGTCCTCGGGGTCGCCGTCGTCGGTCTGCTGTGGCGCTTCCTGCTCGACGGCAACATCGGCATGGTCAACCACTACCTCGGCGCGTTCGGGCTGCCGGACGACATCCAGTGGACCACCGGCACACCCGCCGCCTGGTGGGGACTGGTGGGCGTCACCGTCTGGTGGACGCTCGGCTTCAACGCCGTCATCTACCTGGCGGGACTCCAGGACATCCCGGCGGAGCTGTACGAAGCAGCCAAGGTGGACGGGGCCGGTCCCTGGCAGCGTTTCCGCCACGTGACCGTGCCGGGGCTGCGGCCGGTGGCCCTGTTCGTGGTCAACTCCACGCTCCTGGCGTCGGCGAACATGTTCGGCCAGTCCTACCTGATCACCACGGGCGCGCCGGCGGACGAGACGAAGACCGCCATCTTCCTCATCGCGGAGACCGGCCTGCGCCGCTTCGACATGGGCACCGCATCGGCGATGAGCTTCCTGCTCGCCCTCACCCTCATGGTCACCAGCGCGGTCGTCTTCCGCGTCTTCCGTGACCGGCAGGAGACGTCATGACCCTCGCACCGCCGCGCTCCGACGCCACGAACCGGCCGTCGGCCGGGCGCCGGATGCGCCGCTCGCTGCTCCACCTGGTCCTGGGGGTGGTCGCCGCCCTGTATCTGAGCCCGCTGCTCTACATGCTCGTCACGTCGTTGAAGGACCGGGAGTCGGCCGGGGCGAGCGCCCCGGAGTGGCTCCCCGGCCCCGCGACCCTCGACGCGTACCAGGAGATCTTCAGCGCGACCGACAGCCCGGTCCTGCGGTGGCTGGTCAACAGTCTGCTCGTGGCCACCGCGCACGCCGTGCTGGTGCTCGCCACGGCCACCCCGGCGGCGTACGCGCTGGCCCGGCTGGAGTTCCGCGGCCGGAGCGCCGTGTTCACCTGCGTGGTGGCCACCCTCTTCGTGCCGCCGGTGATCCTGCTGGTGCCCAACTTCCTGCTGGTCAACGAGCTGGCCTGGATCGACACACTGCCCGCGGTGATCGTGCCGGGAGCGGCGAGCGCGTTCGGCGTCTTCTTCCTGCGGCAGTTCTTCCTCTCGCTGCCCGGCGAGCTGGAGGAAGCCGCGGAGATCGACGGGTGCAACCGCTGGCAGATCTTCGTTCGGGTCGTCCTGCCGCTGTCCCGTCCGGCGCTGACGACGCTGGCCCTGCTGGCCTTCCTCGCCAGCTGGAACGACTTCCTGTGGCCGCTGTACGTCCTCCTCAGCCCGGAGTCCCTCACGCTGCCCGTGGGCCTGGCCAACTTCCAGGGGGCCAACAACATCCGGTACGACCTGCTGATGGCCGGGGCGGTCGTCGCGAGCCTGCCGGTGCTGCTGCTGTACGTGGTGGCCCAGCGGTGGGTGATCGAGGGCGTGTCCCGCTCGGGGCTCAAGGGCTGAACGGTGGCCGGCAGGTTGTCCTGCCGGCCACCGCCGATCTGTCCGGCCGCGGGCCGGGCCCGCGGATCGGGCCCGCGGATCGGGCCCGCGGATCGGGCCCGCGGATCGGGCCCGTGGGTCAGGGCCGATGGCCGGGACCGTCAGGCGATCTCGATGGAGTCCAGTTCCGCCCAGTGGTCGCCCTTGGCGAGACGGACGGTGTTCCACCCTTCGTTCAGGGCGATCGCTTTGTCGACGTGACGCCAGTTGTCCCAGCCCGTGTGCGGATAACCCACCCAGCCCGCCGCGTTGCCGTTGACGCTCAGCCCGTGCGAGGAGGTGACGGGCGAGCCGCCGCTGGAGGAGCCGTTGCCGTAGCGCACGGTCAGGGTGTGCTGCCCGGCGGAGGCCGCGAAGACGGTGAACTCCACGAAGCTGTCGGCGTGGTCGATGTGGCCGACCGCCCGGCCGTCCAGGGCGCCCGCCGCGTCCCGCACCACCGCGTTGTTCACCCGGGCGTTCTCGGCCTGGTAGATCACCTTGCTGCCGCGCACGACGGGATAGTCGTTCGCCCAGCCGAGATCGACCGCGTACATCGCACGCCTGGAGTAGTCGCCGCTCCAGCCGTGGAAGACGATCCGGTCCCGCCCGTCCGGCCCCGTCACCACGTCCTGCCCGCCCGGCCCGCGCACGGAGCCGGCGAAGGTGTCCGTCGTCATCAGCGGGGCGGGAGCCTTGGTGTACGGGCCGTTCAGCGAGGTCGCGGTGGCGTAGCCGGTCTTGTAGGAGGTGTCGCCGTAGTGGTTGGCCGAGTAGAACAGCACGTAACGGCCGCCGTGCTTGACGAGCGTCGGCGCCTCGACGAGCGCGCCCTCCCAGGAACGGTCCTGCTTGATCAGTCCGGTGGCGGCTCCGGTCGTGCGCGTCCCGTCCCAGGAGAGGGGCTGGAGATAGAGCCAGGTGTCCTGGCCGCAGCAGTTGCCGTCGTTCTTCCACAGCATGTAGCGCCGGCCGTTCTCGGTGTACGAGGACGCGTCGATCGCTCCGCCCCGGTCCCCCGGGCACACCAGCGGCGCGCCGTCGGCCGGCTGGAACGGGCCCTGCGGCGAGCCGGACAGGGCCACGCCGATGCACTGCTTGTCCGTGGCCCGGTCGCGCGCGGTGTAGAGCATGGTGAAGCCGTTGCCGTTGTCGAAGACCTCGGGCGCCCAGACCAGCGAGCGTTCCGGCAGCGCCCAGTTCCCCACGCGGGGCAGCGGGTCCGTACCCGCGACCGACCAGTTCACGAGGTCGGTGGAGGTGGCGCGCTGGATGTTCTTGCCGTCGCCGTTGGTGGCGTAGGCGTGGTAGGTGCTGCCGGCCTTGACGATGTCCGGGTCGGGGAAGTTCCGGTCGAGGACCGGGCCGCCCACGGCGGCGGCCGCGGGAAGCACGGCGAGTGAGGTCCACGCGAGGACGAGGGCGAGCAGCGCCACGAGCGCTGCGGCCGCCGGACGTAAGGGCCGTGGGGGCGTTGTTCTCCGCGGCGTCCGCTTCCGGTCTGTCGGGTGCTTCATCAGGAGTACACCTCGGCTCGGTCGATGCTGACATGGGCGGCCTGCGACTGCGGGTTGCGTTCGCCGGTGACGCGCACCCTGAGGGTGTGGGGTCCGGGGGGCAGCTTCGGGCTCAGGTACTGGAGCACCTCTCCGGCGCGGAGGGAGCCGTGGAAGTCCACGCGGGTCTCCGGGCCGCCGTCGACGCTGATGGCGGCGTACCCGTTGCCGACGTCCTCGACGGACAGCAGGGCGATCCGGGTCCCGGTGAAGGAGAGGACGGCGGTCGCTCCGGCGCGGTCGCTCCAGTGGTCGTCGCTCCAGAAGCACTGGGTGGCGCAGCCCGTACCGGAGTTCCACGAGCCGCTGTAGGTGACGCTCCCCGGGCCGCTGGAACGGCCGTCGTCGTTGATCCAGTAGTTGCCGGACCCTGGATCGCCGGAAGGCAGGTCCTGGGTGGCGCCGAGGGCGAGCGGCCGGCCGAAGTCGGGGCTGCCGTCGGGTTTCCAGGTGAACTTCTGCGCCCGGGTGGCGCGGTTGCCGTAGGTGTACGCCGACGTGGTCTTGGCGTGGTACACGATCCAGTCCTCGGTGCCGTCCGGGGAGCGGAAGAAGGCGTGGTGGCCGGGGCCGTACACGCCCCGGCCGTCGGCGCGGGAGAAGACCGGGCCGGGGTGCTGTGTCCAGTTGCCGGGCACCAGCGGGTCGGCGGTCTGCGGCAGGGACATCATCCACACCTGGTAGTCCGGCTTCCCGGTGTCGCAGGCCGAGTACGTCATCCAGGCACGGCCGCCCCGGTGGAGGAACTCCGGGCCCTCACGGACCTCCGGGCACCCTCCGGCGGCGTCGATCGCCACGGCGTCGCCCGAGACGGTGTACGGGTTGGACATCGGGGCGATGTTCAGGCCGTTGTGCTGGTACTGGTTGATCCCGCTGTACGCCAGATACAGCCGGCCTCCCAGCTGGAGGATCCCGGCGTCGATGGAGAAGTCGTCCCTGTGGTTGGGCGGAGCGAGCTTCGCCTTGAAGTGGTACGGGCCCGCCGGGTCGTCGCGCTCCGACTCCAGGACGTACAGCCGGTGATGGTCGTCGACGCCGTCGTCGGCCGTGTAGTACAGGTACCAGCGGTCACCGAAACGGTAGAACTCCGGCGCCCAGATGTTCTTGTTCCGGGAGGCGTCCGTGTCGGTCCACACGGTGACGGGGTCGGCGGTGAGCAGGGTGCTCAGTGAGGGAGAGCGCCACATCGTGATGCGGTCGTTCTGGCTGGTGGTCAGGTAGTAGGAGCCCTTCCAGTGCGTCATGAACGGGTCGGGACCGGTATTCAGCGGATTGCGGAAGGTGCCTGCGGCAGCCGCCGTCGCCTCCGGTCCGGGCAGGGCGGCCGGGGCTGCGACCGGGGCTGCGGGGGCGGCCGGAGCGGCCGGAGCCGGTCCGAGCAGCAGGGCGAGGAGAGCGGTCAGGAAGACGACGGTTCGAGCGGTGCGTCTTGGGCCGTCGGGTGAGCGCGGGGGCATGGTGGTCCCTTCGGCATGGCCCTGGTGAGGACGTGGAGGGAACGCTCTTTACATCGATGTAACGGTCGGGCGTCACCGTAGGAAAGCGCAATGCAGCTGTCAACGGCTGCGCCCCAGAAGGCTGTTGCCGGTCCCCGCGCACCCCGCCGCCCCGCACGCACCGGACCGCTCGAACGCTGCGCGGGGAACACCGGAAGCGGTTGCCTCCCGCCTGCCGGGGAGAGGCGGGCCGCCGGCCCGGAACCGGACGGGAGCGAGGATCAATCCCGTCGACGACGCCGCGCCGCGCCGCCTACGCTCGGCCCCATGAGCGACAACGGCACGGCACGGCGGCCCCTGGTCGCCGTCCTCAGCGGAGCAGGGATCTCCACGGACTCCGGCATCCCCGACTACCGGGGGCCGAACGGCCTGTGGCGGCGCGACCCGGAGGCCGAGAAGCTCGTCACGTACGACTTCTACATGTCCGACCCCGACATCCGGCGTCGCGCCTGGCGCATGCGTCTGGACAGTCCCGCGCTGCGCGCCCGGCCCAACGACGCCCACCGGGCGATCGCCGAGCTGGAACGCTCGGGGATCCCGGTCCGGGTCCTCACCCAGAACGTCGACGGGCTGCACCAGATGGCCGGGCTGCCCGCCCGTAAAGTGCTCGAACTCCACGGCAGCGCCCGGTCTTCGGTGTGCACCGGCTGCCATGCCCGCGCCCCGATGGAGGAGGCACTGGCGCGGGTGGAGGCGGGCGAGGAGGACCCGCCGTGCCGCGCGTGCGGAGGCATCCTCAAATCGGCCACCGTGATGTTCGGGCAGCGACTCGACCCCGTGGTGATGAGTCAGGCGTTGTCGATCGCCAAGGCCAGCGATGTGTTCGTGGCCGTCGGCACCAGTCTCCACGTGCAGCCGGCGGCCTCGCTCGCGGGGATCGCGGCGGAGTACGGCGCGCGGCTCGTCGTCGTCAACGCCGAGCCGACCCCTTACGACGAAGTGGCCGACGAGGTCGTGCGCGAGCCGATCGGGACGGCGCTGCCGACCCTGCTGAAGCAGCTGGCGGCCTGAGGCCGGGGTCCGTACGGGCCCCGGCCCTGCGGAGGCCCTTCAGGGGATGCGGGTGCGCCGGCGGGCGGCGCTCGCCGAGGCCGACGGCTGGACACCCGACGAGGTCCGCTCCTTCGAGGAAGGCGGCCCGCCCCGCCGCCTGTGGCGCGTCATCCAGACCAGGTGAGGTAGAACTCGGGTGCGAACGCCCCACTGGCCAAGGACCACAGGAGTCAGCGCATGTCACGTCCCGTCACCATCGTCACAGGCGGCAGCAGAGGTATCGGCGCTGCGACGTGCGTCCGGCTGGCAGCCGACGGACACGACCTGGCCCTGGCGTACGTCAGCAACAGCGCGGCCGCCGAGGAGACCGCAGCCGCCGTGCGCGCGGCGGGGGGACGCTGCGTCACGGTACGGGCCGACACCTCCGACGAGGCGGACGTGGAGCGGCTGTTCGACACGGTCGCGGCCGAACTCGGGCAGGTGACCGGACTGGTCAACAACGCCGGCGTGACCGGCCCGCTCGGCAGGCTCACCGACGCCCGCACCGAGGATCTGCGACGGGTGGTGGAGGTGAACCTCCTGGGCTACCTGCTGTGCTGCCGCCGTGCCGCCCAGGACATGGCGGGTGCGGGTTCCGGCGCCGTCGTCAACATCTCCTCGGCGGCAGCCACCCTCGGCAGCCCCGGCGACTACGTCCACTACGCCGCGACCAAGGCGGCCACCGACGCCCTGACCATCGGTCTCGCCAAGGAACTCGGTCCGGACGGCATCAGGGTCAACGCCGTCGCCCCCGGCATCATCGACACCGAGATGCACGCCGCCATGGGCGACCCCGACCGCCCGGCCAAGGCGGCTGCCGGGATCCCGCTCGGACGGCCCGGCGAGCCCTCGGAGATCGCCGCCGCCGTCGCCTGGCTCCTGTCGGCCGACGCCTCCTACACCACCGGTACGGTCCTGAGGGTCTCCGGGGGCCGATAAAGCACTCCGGACACAACGACGGCGCGTTGTGCCCGGAGAATCCCGCCGCGCAGCGGCCGCACCCGCTCACTGCCCCTGGAAGGGAGGCTGCTGGGGGTACGGGCTCTGCTGGGGCTGCGGGTTGGGGTTGTACGGGGGCCGGTTCGGCGGAGCCGGGGGGTACGCCTGGCCCTGCGGGGCCGGTGGATACGCCTGGCCCTGCTGAGCCGGGGGGTACGCCTGCCCCTGCGGCATCGGGTACTGCGGGGGCTGGGGCGGGTAACCCCCCTGGAAGGGCGCCGCGCCGCCGCCATTGCGGTTGCGCCGGCTCAGGACCGCTACGACCACGATGCCGACGACTACTACGCCTACGATGCCCGCGCCGATGACGATCAGCATTCCCATGGGCTGTTTCCATCCTGAAGTTGCCGGCCAGAGGGGTGGTGCGGTGCCGGTCCGGTGTGATCGTGCCGCCCGGCGCCCGGTTCAGGGTATGTGATCGCCCGTCCCGGCGGATGGGGGGCTTTCCCCGGTCGGTGCCGGCGGGAGCGGTCAGGCGCTGGTGATCCATCGCAGGACGGCGCTGATGGTGATGTCGTCGAGCGCGCTGAGGGCGTGGATGGCTTCGAGGTCGCCGGGGAGCGGCGCGATCCCGCTGGTGGTCAGGGCGGCGTGAAGGTCCAGGCGGCGCTTGTCGGCCGCGCTCGGGGTGAAGGACGGCCGCCGCTGGGGGTCCGGGGCGGGCAGGAAGCAGTCCCCGGCCCCGTCGACGGCTCCCGCGGCGCCCTGCTGGTCGAGGTCCTGCAGACCGGGGAAGCGGTACGGGTCGAGTGCCCACTGCGGCGTCCTGACCGGAACTGCGGAAACCTCTGTGCCCTTGCCGTCCATCGGAACCTCCTGGGTGTCGTCGCTGACCGACAGGACTCCCGCGGGGCGACGCCCGGTTGCGCGCGGGACCGCCTGCCACCCGAATGCCGCCAATGGCATCTCGTCACCCTGCAGGACAAGCAGCCCCGTGCGGAGCCCGGCCCGGATGAGGCTCTACATTATTTCCAAGATACGGAATATATTTTCCGTTACACTGCGTCCGGGGGAGGAATCGCACCATGGACATCGAGAAGGCACTGCCACGCCGGGCGGCCGCCGAACTGGTGGGGACCGCGGCCCTGGTGACCGTCGTCATCGGTTCCGGCATCCAGGCCACCGGGCTCAGCCAGGACGCCGGAGTCCGGCTCCTGGCCAACGCACTGGCCTCGGCGATCGGACTCGGCCTGCTGATCGTCCTGTTCAGCCCGGTCTCCGGGGCTCACCTCAACCCGGTGATCACGCTGTTCACGTGGTGGTCCCGGCGGCGCGACAGGACCGGCTTCAGCGGCCGGGAGGCCGGCGTCTACATCACCGCGCAGCTCACCGGGGCCGTCGCGGGAGCTCTGCTCGCCGAAGCGATGTTCGGCAGGCCCCCCGGTGTCTGGTCCACCCAAGTGCGGTCCGCCGGCCACTTGCTGCTCGGCGAAACGGTCGCCACGGCCGGACTGGTGCTGCTGGTGTACGGACTGGACCGCACAGGCCGCGCGCGGCTCGCCCCGGTGGCAGTGGCCTCGTACATCGCCGCAGCGATCTGGTTCACCTCGTCGGGGTCCTTCGCGAATCCAGCGGCGACGGTCGGCCGCTCGCTCACGGACTCCCTCACCGGCATCGCCCCCGCGTCGCTCCCCGGCTTCATCGGCGCACAGTTCCTCGGCGGCCTCCTCGGCACCGTCCTGGCGACTGTTCTGTACGGGCCGTCCCCGGCTCGCCCGCTGCCCTCCGGCCTGGTGCTGAGCGACGGCTCGCGAGGCCGGATCTCCTCCCGCCGTGCGTGACGCGTCCCGACGGACCGCCCGGTCGCGAGCGGACACGGCGCCGGCCGGCACGCACGTACTGACGCGGCGGCTCGTCAGCCGTCCCCGAGCGCCTCTTCCCGGCACGTGAACGCCTCGTCACTGTGCGACAGCCTCAAGAGGCGGGCCAGGAAGTCCGGCACTGCGGACAGGACCAGGTCGGCGTCGTCCGCCCTGGCCGTACGGGCGGCGCTCAGCAGCGCGCTCAGTCCGGCGCAGTCACAGAACCGCAGGGCCGACAGGTCCACGGTTACGTGCCCGTACGCGGCCAGCGCACCGTGCAGGGCGTCACGGACCTCCGGGGCGGTCTCGACATCGAGGTCTCCGGCCACGGTCACCCGGCAGCTGCCGGGCCCGGCGGGACGGACCGCAACGTTGATCATTTCGAGCACTGGGCGCTCCCTCGTGTGCTGATGCGCCTGCACTTCCCAGGGAACGCCCGAGCGAACGCGCTGTCCACCATTGGCGGAGCAACCGTCCGGGTCCGGTCTCGTTGAGCGGGCAGGGTGGGTACTCCTGTGCGTCCCCCGGCGGTGACCGGTGGTGAAGGGACGGGGCCTGATGGCTCAGCCGGTGACAGAACCCCAGCGGGCGGCTCAGCGCCGCGTCGTCGGGGCCGTACGGACCTCGAGCGTGCTGACCGGTGGCGGGCTGGCGATGTGGCGGGAGCACGACGCCGGGGAGTGGACGGAGAGCGCGGCCGGGCTGTCGCAGGACTTGGACACCCTCGACGTACCGCACGAGACCGTGGCCGCCTTCCGGCCACCACGGGGGCGTGAGCCGCGGTGGCGCGAGGGCCGGGAAGTACGGGTCGCCTTCACCGAGCTGCGACGGCTGGTGCGGTGGGTGCCCTCGCTCCAGCAGCCGATCGACGAACTGCCCGCCCGGGCACCGGGATTCGCCTTCGCCTACCGCGAGCCGCGGGAGACGGGGGTGGCCGTGCTGACGCTCTCCTCGTTCGCTGCGGAATGGCCCGCCTGGACCGTGATCCAGGCCGCGGCGATGGGCCTGCTGTGCGCACGGTGCGGCTTCGACCTGCGTACGCGCGGGGCCGGCCGGCGGCCGGCGTACAACCTCCCCGGGCAGGCCGGGGCGCAACGCCTGGTGTGCGGCACGTGCTGCGACGACGGACGCGCGGAACTGGAACGCCTGGGCGCCGGAAGGACCGGCGGACGGTCCCTCGAAGGGGCCTGAGAGCGGCCTGCCGGCCCTCGGCGCTCCGTCACGCGCGTGATGCCGGACACCGGCCCGGGAGCCCGCGAAATCTCCGGGAAACCGTCGGCAGGCAGCCGCCCACCGACGTGGTTAGGGTGGAAATGTGAACGGCTACGCTGCGGTATTCGAGGTCGCCATCACCGCTCAACGCTCCCTCGGCGGTATGGGCGCAGTGGAAGACATCGGCGTCCTGCACGCCGCCGAGACCGACGCGAGCGGCCGGGCACCGGAGCGGCGGACTCTGTGCGGTCTGGACACCACGAACATGCAGCCGGCGCCGCTCGACCAACCGGCCACTCCGTGGGACACCTGGATGCCGCCTCTCCCCGGCCCCGCGGAGGCCTGCCGGGAGTGCGACCGGCTGGCCTCCGCGCCGCGCCCCTGAGACCCGGCCCGCCGGTGTCCACCGCGCGGTGTCCGCATATACGAAAACTCGCCCGAGGTCTACGCGCTCAGACGAGAACATCGTGCGAGACGAGGAGATACCCATGGGCATCATCGCCTGGATCGTCATCGGACTGCTCGCCGGCCTCATCGCCAAGGCACTGCTGCCGGGCAAGGACCCCGGGGGTTTCATCATCACCATACTCATCGGCATAGCCGGCGGGCTGCTGGGCGGCTGGCTCGGCAAGGTGATCTTCGGCGTCGACTCCATCGACGGCTTCTTCGAGCTGTCGACGTGGATCGCGGCCATCGTCGGATCGCTCATCCTCCTGGTGCTGTACCGCTTGATCACAGGGGGCCGGAACCGATCGCGCGCCTGATCCCTCACACGCCCGATCCGTCCGGTCCGCCCGGCCCGGAGGGGCTCCGCCGCCGAGCCTCTCCGGCTACAGCGCGTCGTCGTCCTCCGGGGAGTCGATGTGCATCGCGGCCTCCTCGGCCGGTCCCACGGCGCCGTCCGTGCCGGCGTCCTGACCCGGTACGCCGGTGTCGTGCCGCGGCGCCGCCCCCTCCAACAGCTCGCCCTCGCCCCCGGGCAGGTCATCGATCCGGTCGCCCGCCGGCGGCTGTACGTCGGGCACTTCCTCCGCCAGCCGCTGGTCGAGGGACTCGCCCTCTCGCTGCTCCTCGCCCGTGGTGCCGTGCTTGGTGGCTGCCATCGGCCGGTCGGGCGGGGAGTACCCCTCGACCTGCACCTCGTCGGCCTCCCGCTCTCCGAGAGCGTTCTCCATGTCGAGATCGTCGGTCGGCCGGTCGTCCGCACCTGAATTCGTGGGCTGGTAGACGTCGTCGCCTCGTGCTGTTTCGTCGGACATACGTCGATTCCTCTCTTGCGGAAGCGTTCCCGGAAAAGCTGGCACACAGGGCAGCGGGTCAAGCGCCCCTCGGAGTCGGCGTGTTTCTCCGCGTACCCGGCCGGATACACAACACACCACATTTCTCGCATTCCTCACTGAGCGGCACTCACAGCCCGGCGCTCTCATGCGTCGGCGCTCACCCCACGTATTTCCGCGCGGTGGAGGCCCGCTGCGCTTCCTCCAGCGCCCCCAGCCGCGCTTCCAGCTCGGGGGGCACCGGATCGCGTTGCCTGAGGACCCACGGCAGGCCCGCGGCGGCGTGGGCGAAAGCCCGCAGGGACGCCACGTCACGCGGGACTGTCCGCAGCAGGTAGCCGGTGCGGCGCAGGGCCGGGGCCAACGGACGGCGCAGCCAGGTGAACCACAGCGTGTTGCGCAGCCCCACGATCCGCCGCGCCGTACTGTCCCGCGCCGTGGAGGCGGCATGGTGGATCGTGAGCGCCGGAACGTAACTCAGCCACCAGCCCCGCCGCAGCAGGTCGGTGGCCAGCAGTTCCTCTTCGCCGCCGAACCACAGGCCCGGGTGGAATCCGCCCCCCGCGCGGAAGGCGTCCGTACGCATCACGGTCGCGGCGGCGAGGAACGAGCCCAGGGCGGGCCCCGGCAGCCATTCGGGGCCGGACAGCGGTGAATCGCGCAGGTCGGCGACGATGGGGTCTTCCTCGCCCGACGGCTCGACGACGATCCTGGCCGTGACCGCGGCCAGGAGCGGCCGTGCGTCGAGGACGTCTGCCGCGTGCCGCAGCGATCCCGGTTCCCACCACGTGTCGTCGTCGCAGAAGGCGACATAGGGAGTACGCACGTGGCGCACCGCCAGATTGCGGCCCAGCGCGCCCAGATTGCGCCCCGGCCGCAGCAGCACGACTTCGGGGAACCGCCGGTCGACGGCTTCGGCCGTGCCGTCGTCCGACGCGTTGTCCGTGACGATCACCAGCGGCCGCTCCGGCAGCTCGCGCAGCATCCCCAGTGTCCGGAGAAGCTCGGCGCGGCGGTCCTTGGTGATCACCACGACGGTGGTACGGCCGTCCGGGGCGCTCTGGACCGCCCGGCCCGGGGCGGGCGTCTCGAGAGGACGTTCCGGCATCCCTGCTGCTCCCTTGTTCATCCGGGCGCCTCGGCGGCGGCAGTGGTGGCGGGCGGAGGCCGTCCGCGGTCGGTCGGCTGATGACGTGCGGCAGGTACGGGGCGAGGCCATGACTTCCGGAGCAGCCGGGGCCGCTCCGGGACTGCCTGTCCGTACCGGGTGCCGCCCCGGTCCACCTGGCCGGCCATGCCTCATCCGGCCCGTACGGTGTGCGGCCGCCCCATGGCCCGGCGGTCCGGTCCCTGAGCTCCATCGTCCGTCAGCTCCCCGGGTCTCGCAGTGAAGTACCGGTGTCCCGTTCCCCTGCTGCCCGGAGCCATGCGGATCGCATCATGGCCCGGGGCCCGCCCGGTCACCCGCCCGCCCGGTCACCCGCCCGCCCCGCCACGTCGACGTGGTGATCACTTACTCGGGGCGATCGGCGACTGCTGCCCGTCTCCCGTCCGTCTCCCGGCCGCCGGCTCCCGGCTGTGGAAGATCCCTGCCCTGGCCAACCAACATCACCGTACTTACGGTCGAGAAATGAACCTTCGCACAGCTGCGGCCGCCCTGGTACTGGCTGTCGCCGCCTCCGTACAGCTGTCCGGCGTTTCGCAGGCACAGGTCGACCTCGACTGTCGCGACTTCGCTTTCCAGGAAGAGGCACAGGCCGAGTTCGACCGGGACCCGAGTGATCCGAACCGTCTGGACGAGGACCAGGGGCCGGACGACGGCATAGCCTGCGAGGCCCTGCCCAGCAGGGACAGCGTCGGCACGGCCACCGCCGCGCCGCTTCCTCCCACCGCGTCCCTTCCTCCCACCGCGTCCCTTTCTCCCACGGCGCCCGGGCAGGTGACCGCGGTCCCGACCCCGACCCGTGGGGTCGACGCCGGCACCGGCGGTACCGCGGGTGGCAGCGGCGGCGCCGAGACCGCGTACGGCCTCGGCCTGACAGCCGGAGCCGCCGCTCTGACCGCGGTTTGCGTAGTGGCCAGGCGCCGCAGGCACGCCAAGCGGCCGGCGGAGTAGCCGCCACCGGCCCGCCGTCATGGACGACGGCGGGCCCGCCGTCCATGGTCCCGTCCGGGCCCGGCGCGGCCCGGACTGCGGAATGGAACGGTTCGGCCCGCGGCCGGCAGCAGTACGCCTCGTACGACGGTCGCGCCGACGAGGACGGCCACGGCCATTCCCGTACCCGGCATCTCGTACTCGATGGCGGGCAGCGTCACGAAGACAGGGAGCCGGAGGACGGCGATGCCGTGGCGGACGGACGCCGGGACCGGCTTGATTTTGGCCGGCGCGAGCTGCTCTCCTCCGCGTGGGGAAGCGTTCCGGTGAAGGCTCGCCCGCAGGCGGGTCGATGCGGCTTTTTTCCCTTGCTGGGACGTCGAGTTGCCGCTCGACGTCCCAGATCGCGTGGTGTGCCGGATCTCTGTGGTGTCTACGGGGACGGCTCTCCTGCCCGGCTCCTGCCCCGCCGTCCCTGGAGGGGCCCTTCTCGTCGCTCAGTGGCCGTACCGCGGTGACGATGCCCTCCGGAGTCAGACGGACCTGAAGAAGCGCACGGCCGGTACCCAGCTCGCGCGCGAGTCTGCTGACGTAGCGGTGATGTAGTTGCGCCCGCCTGCGAGGGCGGCGGCGACCCGCAGCCGGTGCGGGTCGGAGAGCGTCGCGAGCACCCGCACCAGGTCGTCACCGGTCACTGCCGGGCCGGTCATTGCCGCGTCCTGCACAGGCAAAGAAAGATCAGCAGGTGCCAAATGAGCGCGTGCGCTTTCGGGCAACTCCCGCTGGGTGCTTCGTGGCCGGCGGCCCCACAACGTGACCGGCCGGTGGCCTCGCGCACGCCTGGAGCGTGGGGGCAGCCACCGGCCGGTGTTCACGCAAGGGCGCTACTGCGGGGGGTAGATGTCCCCGCCGCCCATGCTGCTCGCCTGCTCGCTCTGTTCCTTGAGGCGGCGGGCCTTGTCCTTCAGCCGCTGACGCTGCTCCGGGTCAGTGGCACGCTCCGCGGCCTGCTCCACTTCCTGCGCCATCTGACGCAGCTGCTGGGCACGACCGCCGGACTCACCTGCAACGCTCATGATCACTCCTCGGGTGAAGGGAAGAGCGGGCGGCACTAGCGAAGCAGGACGCGCGCACCGGCGCATTCCGAACGGTCACCCACCGCTATCCGCGCAGGCCAGAGGCGGTGTCTCCCAAGGAGCCCGGTGAAGGGCGAAGCGAGCCGCGTCGGCACGTCCGTGCGCCGCGGGCGGGGGGAGGGGAGGCTTCCGTGGCCCACGTCCGGAGTCCGTGGGCCACGTGCCGGTGGCAGGGGCGGCAGGGGTCGAACCTGCGGCATCCGGTTTTGGAGACCGGCGCTCTGGCCTCTGAGCTACGCCCCTTCGACGCGCATCAGCTTCGCACTCCCGAGGCGGGAGAGGCGAGTCATTTTCCCGTGTCCCGCACTCGTCTTGACGGACGGTCACCCGATCGCAGGAAGCCGGTGTACGAGCGCCCGCGCCGGCATCCGCGCCGGGGACGGCCGACGCGCCTACGGTGGTGTACGTGCGCCTGCTGCTGACCTCCGACACCCATCTGCCCACACGCGCCCGGGAGCTGCCCGCCGAGCTCCTCGCGCGGGCGCAGGAAGCCGACGTCGTGATCCATGCCGGCGACTGGGTGGACACGGCCGCCCTCGACCTGCTCGACGCGCACGCACGGCTCCTCATCGGGGTGTACGGCAACAACGACGGTCCCGAGCTGCGGGCACGGTTGCCCGAGGTGGCGCGGGCCGAGCTCGGCGGGCTGCGCTTCGGCGTCGTGCACGAGACCGGAGCCGCCCGGGGGCGGGAGCTCAGGTGCGCGGAGCGCTTCCCCGATCTGGACGTCCTGGTCTTCGGCCACAGCCACATTCCGTGGGACACGACCGCTCCCGGCGGGCTGCGGCTGCTGAACCCGGGCTCACCGACCGACCGGCGGCGACAGCCCCACTGCACCTGCATGACCGCCGTCGTCGAGGACGGACGGCTGAGCGAGGTCCGCCTGCACCGCCTCCCCCGCCGCCGCTGACGTCCCGGGCTGCGTCGTGGCCCCGCCGCCGCGTCCGCCGCCACCGGACTGTCCGGCCACCTCCTTCCGCGGGCGTGGCGCTCGCGGGCACAGGCGTTTCCTGCCGTTACGTTCCTTCCGGCGGGCGGGATGAAGCCTGGAACACCACACCGGACGAGAGACGCGATGAGACTCCGTGCCACTGCCAGTCGGCGACTGGCCCTTCTGCTGACACTGGTCGCCGGGCTGGGAGTCACCCGGGCTCCGGCGCCCGCGGCACACGAGCCACCGGAGCCGTGCGCCGCTTCCGTGCCCTACCGGTCGGGGGCGTCCGGATACCACACCTTCCGCATCCCGGCCGCGCTCCACGTGCCCGGCGGTGCGCTGCTCGCCTTCGCCGAGGGCCGGCGGAACTCCTCCGCCGACGACGGCGACATCGATCTGGTCCTGCGGCGCTCACTCGACGGCGGATGCACCTGGCAGCCGATGCAGTTGGTCGCCGACGCCGGGAAGGACACGGTCGGCAACCCCGTTCCGGTGATCGACCCCCGTACCGGAGACATCGTGCTGCTGACCTGCCGGACGATCGGCGGTGTCACGAAGCGGCAGGTGATGTCCGGGAAGGCCGCCGCCTCGGTGCGCCGCGTGTACGTCCAGCGGAGTACCGACGGCGGCAGGACCTGGTCCGCGCAACGGGACATCACCGGATCGGTCAAGTCCGCGGACTGGCGCTGGTACGCCGTCGGCCCCGGCCATGCGGTCGCCCTGCGGCACGGAAGCCACCGGGGCCGGCTGCTGGTGCCCGCGAACCACAGTTCGGGCACGACAGGACTCAGCGGCGCGCACTCGCTCTACAGCGACGACGGCGGGCACACCTGGCGCATCGGGTACGTGAGCGGGTCGGTCAGCGGCCCGCTCTCGCTCAACGAGAGCACGCTGGCCGAGCTCCCGGACGGCACGGTCTACATCAACGCCCGCGACCACGACCGGACGGCCGAGGGAACCCGTGCGGACGCCTACAGCGCCGACGGCGGTCTCACCCTGTCCGTTCCCTTCCGGCCGCAGCCCCGGCTGACGGGGCCGACGGTCCAGGGCAGCGTGCTTCAGGTCTTTGGCCGGCCGTGGAAGAAGGGGCCGTTGCTGTACTCCGGGCCGTCCCACCCGGACAGGCGGCTCCGGATGCAGGTGCGTGCCAGCGACGACGGCGGACGGTCGTGGCGGCCGGTGTGGTCGGTCTCGAAGGACCCGGCCGGCTACTCGGACCTGGTGCAGACGGGTGCTTCCGCCGTCGGCCTGCTCTACGAGACGGGACCGCTGTCCTCCCACGACACCATCCGCTTCACACCACTGCCCCCGGAGCACACCGCCGCGTGGCGTGACGGCGGACGGCCGTCCGGGGGGTGAAAGGACGAGGGCGCAGGGGCCGGTGGCCCGGATCCCGTCATGCGTGGGACAGCGCGAAGGACACCAGGAACCCGCTGACGGTGATCAGGCCGATCGCCAGATGGGCGTCCTCGAAGGCCTCCGGGATCATGGTGTCGGCGATCATCGCCAGGATCGCGCCGGCCGCCACTGCCGTCACCGCCGCCACCACACCGGTCGGCAGCCCGCCGACCACGGCGTAGCCGAGCACCGCGGAGACCGTGCTGGCGGCGGCGATCGCGCCCCAGATGCCGAAGACGTACTTCTTGCCGCGGCCGGCCTTGCGCATCCCCGCAGAACTCGAAAGGCCCTCGGGCACGTTGCTGATGAACACCGCTGCCACCGTCACCACGCTGACGGCCCCGCCGTCGACCAGGCTGACGCCGATCACCGCCGACTCCGGCACACCGTCCAGCAGGGCGCCCAGCGCCAGGGCCAGGCCGGAACCGGCCTGCTGGGACTCCGACGGCTGAGACCGCCGGTGCCCGGACCGCTTGCGGTGCCGGGCACCCCGGCGCGCCAGCCACACGTTTCCCGCCGTGTAGGCCACCGCCCCGCCCACCGTCCCGAGCGCCGCCGGGACCAGCCCTGCCTGGTCGTAGGCCTCCTGGACCAGCTCGAAGGACACCGCGGACAGAAGCACCCCCGCGCCGAACGCCATGACCGACGCCACCACCCACTGCGGGACCCGCACCCCGTACCCGAACACCGCTCCGAGCAGAAGAGCCGACCCGGCCACCAGCCCCCACATTCCTGCCTGCACCACTTCGCTCATGCCCCCCGTGTACCCCACAAGCCCACCTGAACAGCCGGAACGCGGTGCCGCGCACACCAACGGACCCGCCCGCCCGGGGACCGGCCTTTCCCGTTGGCGTCGCACCGCCCCGGCACGCAGACTTGACGGCATGTCGGGCAAGCGAAGCGCGGGGCTCCTCCTGTTCCGGCCCTCGGGAACGGGGGTCGAGGTGCTCATCGGTCACATGGGCGGCCCGTTCTGGAGCGGCCGTGACACCGGGGCCTGGTCGATCCCCAAGGGCGAGTACGAACCGGACGAGACGCCCGAGGCGGCCGCTCGCCGGGAGTTCACGGAGGAGCTCGGCCTGCCGGTGCCCGACGGTGAACTGGTGCCTCTCGGAGAGTCCCGCCAGGCGAGCGGCAAGATCGTCACGGTCTGGGCGATCGAGGCGGACCTCGACCCCGCCCTGGCGGTCTTCGGGACGTTCACCATGGAGTGGCCGAGGGGGTCCGGTGTCCGGCGCGAGTTCCCCGAGATCGACCGGGCCGCGTGGTGCACGCCCGAGAGCGCCCACGACCGGCTCGTGACCGGCCAGCGCGTCTTCCTCGACCGGCTCGCCCAGTACCTGCGGGACAGCCGTCCGCCGTCGCCGCCGGGCCGCTGACCGCGCCGGCGCCGACTGCGCGGACCGGCCCCGGTCACCGGCCTCCGCCGGGCGGGAGCGTGACGGTGACGGCGTTCCCGGTCACCGGGCCGGCCGGGCCCCGGGCCGGTGCGCGTGCGGGGCCGCCTCGCCCCACTGGGCGCGTGCCCCGTCGAGCGCGGAGCGGTAGGCGGCGTAGCCGTCCTCGTACACGGCGCGTGACGCCCGGCGCGGCTCCACGGTGCGAAACGACTGCGGCTTCGTCTCCGGGCCTTCGCCGAGGAAGCGGCGTGCCACCCGTACGGCGCCGAGCGCGCCCACCTCGTTCTCCTGCGGGATGCGGACCGGACGCCCCAGGATGTCGGCGAAGAGGCGCGCCCACGGGCCGGAGCGGGTGCCGCCGCCGCAGGCCGCGAGGGTGCCGGTGAGACCGGCGGCCTCCAGGCAGTGGCGGGCGGCGTAACCGATGGCCTCGCACATGGCACGTACGGCGTCGGCGCGGGTGTGCGCGAGCGTGAGTCCGTCGAAGCGGCCCCTGGCCGCCGGGTCCACGAAGGGGGCGCGCTCGCCCGCGTCGGAGAGGAACGGAAGCGCGGTGACGCCCTTCGCACCCGGCGGGCTGTCGGCGAGCAGCCGGTCGAGGTCGGCCGTGGTGGCGCCGGTGAGGGCGAGGAACCATTCGAGGGCGGCGGTGCCGACCATCGCGGGCATCGCCCGCAGCCAGCGGCCGGGATCCGGGGTGCAGAGCCACATGCCGGCCGGTTCGGCGGAGCCGTCCGTCCGGACGTGGTCGGTGAGGACCTGGCAGGCGAGGGTGGTGCCGACGATCAGCAGTCCGTCGCCCACGTCGCGTACGCCGCTGCCTGTCGCGCAGGCCGGCAGGTCGTACGGCCCCGCGGTGAGCGGCAGCCCGGCGGGCAGCCCCAGCAGACCGGCGCCGTGGGCGTCGAGGGCCAGGACGGTTCCGGGCGCGGCGGGGGCGGGCAGCAGGTGCGCCTGGTCCTCCAGTCCGCAGGCGGCGAGCGCCTTGGGCGCGTACGTGCGGCTCACCGGGTCGAGGAAGGGCAGGGTGGCGTCGGAGGCGTCCACGCTGACGCGGCCGGTGAGGCGCTGGGCGACGGCGTCCACGCAGTAACCGGCGGTGGCCGCGCGGCGGAGGGTCTGCGGTTCGTGTTCCCGGAGGTGGGCGAGGAGCGGGGCGTGGCAGCCGGGGAACATGCCGGAGCCGGTGTGCCCGTACACCTCCTGGACCGTGCCGTTCTCCAGCCAGCGCGCGACGAGGTCCGAGGCGCGGCCGTCCATCCAGGAGATGGCGGGCCGGACCGCGCGGCCGTCCGCGTCGCGCAGCCACAGCCCGTCGCCCTGGCCGGTGAGGGCGAGCGCGGCGGGCGGTCCGGCGAGTGCGGCGGCGGTTTCCCGTACGACTTCGGTGACCGTACGGACGACGTCGTCGAGGTCCTGCTCGACGCGGCCGCCGGACAGGCGCACCACGCTGCTGCGGCGGGCAGCCGAGGCCAGTGGGGTGTTCTCGCTGTCGAAGGCGACGGCTTTGGTGACGGAGGTGCCGATGTCGACGCCGATGATCACGCTCATGGGCGCGCGGCCTCCTGGACCTCGGGATTGGCCGGGTGGGCGAGCTTCTCTCCGCGTACGAAGCGGCCGGCCTCTGCGGCGGTGATGGCGGCGGCGCGGTGCGCGGTCTGCCGGGTGGCGCCGGCCAGGTGCGGGGCGGTGACGACGTTCGGGGCGTCGTGCAACGGCCAGTCGGCGGGCGGCGGTTCGATGTCGTAGACGTCGAGGGCGAGAGCGCCGAGGCGGCCGCTCCTCAGCAGCTCCGGCAGTGGGGCGTAGTCGAGGAGGCCGCCGCGGGCGGAGTTGACCAGCACCGCGCCTTCGGGGAGCAGGCCGAGTTTGGCGGCGTCGATGAGGTGGTGGGTCTCGGGGGTGAGGCGGGCGTGCAGGCTCACCACGCTGCTGCGGCGCAGGAGTTCGTCGAGCTCGACCGGTTCCACGCCCTCCGCGCGGGCGGCCGCCGGGTCGGTGTAGGGGTCGGCGACCAGGACGTGGGAGCCGAAGGCGCGCAGGACGCGGGCGACGATGCGGCCGATGGCGCCGTAGCCGACGAGCCCGACGGTGGCGCCGTCGAGTTCGATGCCCCCCTCGTCGTACGCGTAGAAGTCGCCGCGCCACTTTCCGTGCTTGAGTTCGGCGTCGGCGGTGGTGATGCGGCGCATGGCGGTGAGCATCAGGCCGATGGCGAACTCGGCGGCGGCGGGGGCGTTGCGGCCGGGGGCGAAGGAGACGGCGACGCCGTGGCGGGTGGCGGCGGCGAGGTCGACGTTGACCGGGCCGCCGCGGGAGACGGCGACCATGCGCAGGTCCGGGCAGGCCGTGAAGACCTTCTCGGTGAAGGGCGCCATCTGGGTCACGCAGATCTCGGCGCCGTCCAGCGCCTCGGCCATCTGTTCCTCCGTGCCGCTCGCCTCCTGGACGTCCCCGACCGGGCCGAAGGGCTCGTGCGGCCAGGGCAGGGTGAGTTCGGTGATCTCCGGGGCGGATCCGAGCTCCTCGCGCAGGGCGGCGCACAGGAGGTCGGGGCGTACGAAATGATCGCCGGCGGCGAGGATGCGCATGGGGCGGGCCCTTCTCGGGGGTCGCGGTGGCGCCGGGCTCCAGCAGTGCCGCAGCGCAACTAACACTGGCGCTGATAGATTTAACATCATTGCTTTGAAGAAGCAATGCTCCACCGGCACGGCCCCGGTCCGCGCCGGCCGCTCGCGAGGGAGAGATTCCGATGACGTCCCGACTGCTGCTCGTACGGCACGGAGAGACCGAATGGCACGCGGAGAACCGGTACGCCGGCATCTCCGACGTCGCGCTGACCGAGAAGGGGCTGCGGCAGGCGGAGGAGCTCGGGAACTGGGCGAAGCGGCGCGGCGTCGACGCCGTGGCCTGCTCGCCGGTCAGCCGCGCCCGGCTGACCGCCCGGCCGGCCGCCGAGGTTCTCGGTGTGGAGCCGGAGGTCGTCGAGGGGCTGCGCGAAGTGGACTTCGGCTGGGGAGAGGGCCGCACCATCGCGGAGATGGCGGCCGAGGACCCCGAGGCCGTACGGCGCTTCCTCGAGGACGCCGAGCTCGGCGCCTTCGCCGGATCGGAGCCGCCGTCCGAGGCCGCGGCCCGCGCCTCGGTCGCGCTGCGCGGCCTCGCACGCAAGCACCCGGGCGGCACGGTCCTGGTGGTGGCGCACAACACGCTGCTGCGCATGGCGCTGTGCGCGATGCTCTCCATCCCGGTCGGCCGCTACCGCCTGGTGTTCCCCCGGCTGGACAACGCGGCCGTGACCGAGATCGAGGTGACGGACACCCACACCGCCCTGCGGTCGCTCAACGTCCCCACCTGGGCGCCCCTGCCCGGTGGTACGCGAAACTTGGACACATGACGACGACCGGCGCCGAAGCCCGCAGGCAGATCATCACCGAGCACGTACTGGAACACGGGACGGCGAGCGGGGCCGAGCTCGCGGAGCTCACCCGCGTGAGCCTGATGACGGTGCACCGGGACCTGGACGAGCTGGCCAGGCGCGGGGTGCTGCGCCGTTTCCGGGGCGGGGTCTCCGCGCTGCCGTCGACGGTCTTCGAGTCGAATCTCGACTACCGGCTCGGCGTCAACACGGCCGAGAAGGAGGCCATCGCGAGGACCGCCGCCGACCTGGTCGAGCCAGGCATGTCGGTGATGCTGGACGACTCCACGACCGCGCTCGCGCTGGCCCGGCTGCTGGTGGACCACGCCCCGCTGACCGTGGTGACCAATGCCCGGCGGGTCATCGACCTGTTCGTCGGCCGGGAGGACATACGCCTGATCTCGCTGGGCGGGGAGTACTCGCACCCCCACGACTCCTTCCTGGGCGTGCCCTGCCTGGAGGCCATAGAGGCGCTCTCGGTGGACATGGTGCTGGTCTCCACCTCGGCGATGGACGCCCGGATGACGTACCACCAGGAGCAGGACGTGGTGCTGGTCAAGCGGGCGATGCTGGCCTCGGGCACCCGCAAGGTACTGCTGATGGACCGCACGAAGCTGGCCAGGACCGCGCTGCACCGGCTCGGCCCGCTCGACGACTTCCACCACCTGGTGGTGGACGACGGGGTGGACGGGGACCTGCTGGCCGCACTGAAGGAACGTACGGACGTCCGAGTCGCGCCCACCGGCTGACGACAAGGCTTCTTAAAATATTGCGTGTTAATTTCACAGGGGTCATGATGCATTCCCGTCGCGGCTGTACGTCCGCGGGCCCATCGGCACCTCACTGTGGAGGCACGAGCAATGAGCAGCACCGCCGCGTCCGCCGGACGTACCCCGCCCGCCGGACGCACCCCGCCCGCCGGACGCACCCCGCCCGCCGCAGGACGCACGGAGACGGTCTGGGACCGCATCGGCATCCCCCGGCCTCTCCTCTTCGGCTTCGTCGGTGTCCTGATCTTCATGATCGGCGACGGGATCGAGTCCGGCTTCATCGCACCGTTCATCGAGGGCAACGGCGCCGGCAGCGAGGTCCGGGCGAGCTATGTGATCACTGCGTACGGCGTCACGGTCATGCTCGCCTCCTGGCTGTCGGGCGCCCTGTCCGAACTGTGGGGCCCGCGGCGGGTGATGCAGCTGGGACTCGCCATCTGGATCGTCTTCGACATCCTCTTCCTCGCCCTCGGCGCCGCCCAGGACAACTACGCGCTGATGCTGGTCTTCTACGGCCTGCGCGGCTTCGGCTATCCGCTCTTCGCCTTCTCGTTCCTCGTGTGGGTCACGGCCACCGCCCCGGTGGCCCGGCTCGGCGCGGCCGTCGGCTGGTTCTACTTCGCCTTCACCGGCGGACTGCCCACACTCGGCTCGCTCACCGCGTCCGTCACCAACCCGCTCTTCGGGAAGTTCGGCACGCTGTGGGTCGCGCTCGCCCTGATCGCGATCGGCGGCGCCTTCTGCCTCCTCGGCGTACGCGAAAGGACCGGGTACTCCCGGCTCGCGCCACCCGGGGTGAAGCCGGTCCAGTCGCTGGCCCGCAGCCTGTCCATCGCCTGGACCAACCCGAAAGTCGCCGTCGGCTGCGTCGTGCGCGTCATCAACACCGCCCCGCAGTTCGGCCTCTGGGTGATCCTCCCGGCGTTCTTCACCGACGAGATGGGCTTCACCGACGGCGACTGGCTGCGTCTGCTGTCGATCATGTTCGCCACCAACATCTTCTTCAACCTGCTCTTCGGAGTGGTCAGCGACCGGATCGGCTGGCGCACCACGATCGGCTGGTTCGGCGCGGTCGGCTGCGCGCTGAGCGTCCTTGCCCTGTACTTCGTGCCCAAGCTGCTGACCGACAACTACTGGGTCGCGGTCGGTGTCGGCATGGTGTACGGCGCCACGCTCGCCGGGTTCGTACCGATCTCCGCGCTGATGCCGTCCCTGGCCCCCGAGAACAAGGGGGGCGCGATGGCGCTCCTCAACCTCGGCGCGGGCGGCGCGGCCTTCGTGGGGCCCGCGATCGTCTCGCTGTTCCTCGGCCCGCTGGGCCGGGACGGCGTCGTACTGATCTTCGCCGGCCTGTACGTCGTGGCCGCCGTGCTGACGCTCTTCCTGAAGCTGCCGAGGGCGTCGGAGGAGGCCATCGTGCAGGGCAAGTCCCTCCAGGAGGCCGCCACCGAACCGGTCGCCGCCCGCGCCACCACCTGACCCCGCACCCGCGTACACGCATGCACGCGTACCCGAAAGGACCGGCCCGCCCATGAGCAGCACCGCCGACGCACCCCGCTCCCCCGCCCCCGTCGTGGCCGGCATCGATGTGGCCACCGCCGCGGTGAGAGTGGTGTGCGCCGACGCCCGGGGACGGGTCCTCGCCGAGGGGCGGGCTCCGCTGCCCCAGCCGGTACGCGGTGCGGGCGGCCACAGCGAGCAGGACGCCCGCGCCTGGTGGCCCGCGACCGCCGCCGCCCTGCGGCAGGCCACGGCCGCGCTGCCCGGCGGCGGCCGGGAGGTCCTGGCGGTGGCCGTGTCCGCCACCTCCGGGACGCTGGTCCTGGCGGACGCGGACGGGGAGCCCGTGGGCCCGGCCCTGATGTACGACGACCGGCGGGCCGCCGGCCTCAACGCCAAGGCGCAGGGGCTGGGCGCGCCGCGGTGGCGGGCCCTGGGCCTGACCGTCGGCCCGACGGCCGCGCTCGGGAAGCTCGTCTGGTACGCGAACCGCTCCCGCCCCGGCCGGCTCCTCCTGCACACCCCGGACCTGCTCGGCCGCCGGCTGACCGGGCACCCGGTGGCCACCGACTGGAGCCACGCGCTCAAGACCGGCTACGACCCGCGCGCGGGCGAGTGGGCCACCGAGGTGTTCGACGCCTTCGGCGTCCCCTCCGGCCTCCTGCCCGCCGTGCGGGCCCCCGGCACGGAGGCCGGCACGGTCTCGGCGCGGGCGGCGGCCGAGACCGGCCTGCCCGCCGGCTGCCGGGTCCGCCTCGGCATGACGGACGGGTGCGCGGGCCAGATCGCCACGGGCGCCGTGGAGCCGGGACAGTTCGTGGGCGTACTGGGGACGACGTACGTGCTCAAGGGCGTCACCCGAGAGCTGGTCACCGACCCGGCGGGCGCCCTCTACAGCCACCGCCACCCCGACGGCTGGTGGCTGCCGGGCGGCGCCTCGAACACCGGTGGCGAAGCGCTCGCCGCGGTGGACCCGGCCCGCCTGCCCGGCCTGGACGCGGCGGCGGACGTCCGTGGTCCGGCTTCGTACCTGGAGTACCCGCTGCGCCGTGAGGGCGAGCGGTTCCCGTTCGTCTGCGGCGAGGCGCGCGGTTTTCGTACCGGTACGCCGCAGGACGAGGCGGACCGGCACCGGGCGACGCTGGAGGGCGTGGCCTTCCTGGAGCGCCTCGCCCTGGAACACGTCCAGGCGCTGGGCGTCGAGGTGCGGGGGCGGTGCGCGGCGGGGTGCGGTAGGAGTGGGCCCGGGTGATCAGTACGTCTCCGGCCGCCGACTCGGCGGCCGGCGCGAAGCCCATCGT